>JAFWEB010000081.1 GCA_017515925.1 Candidatus Saccharimonadota bacterium
AGGATCAGACTCTCCATTAAAGATCCTTAAATTGGATTCCTGTCGCACTTCCCTCTCTTGAGGGATTGCCGGCATCCCAGATCGTAATAAAAAAGTTTAAAAACTCTAATAAATGAACTGACGATGATTATTGTATAACAATAAATTGCACAACTGAATTGTTAAAATTCCGCTAACTAACATCAACAATAAATAAGTGTCTCGCAGTTGTTAGACTAACTCTAATCTTACATCACACGTAAGATAAAGTCAAGACTTTTTTTCAAAAATCTTTAAAAAAGTTAAAATATCTTAGAAAATTTGCCCACCGGCTAGCCAAAACACGAAAAATCCGGCCAAAATACCAATAATTGCACCCACAATTACCTGCGGAACGGTGTGTCCTTCAACGATTTTTTGCGGCTTGGTCAATGGATTGCCATCGCTCTCGGCGATTTCGTTCAATAATTTGCCGTGCTCACCTACTGCATAGCGCACATTTGTTGCATCATAGATGAAAATTGCAGTAGTACAAGCAGCCAAGGCAAAAACTGGCTGATCAAAACCATAAATCAAACCGATAGCAGTAGAAAGTCCAATAAAACTAGCTGTGTGCCCAGATGGCATGCCACCAGATTTGGTCATAAAATAGACTACCTCAGAAAAAGTCAGAGGTTTTCCCTTTTGTACTAGCCCAACAATGAGCTTCCAGAACTGCGCAACGAACCATCCAATCGCAAAAGCGAGGAATAAAAACCAAATTGATTTGTTTTCTACCGTCCCAATCATAATTCCATTATAGCATAAGTTTTGTTAAAGTGCACGGAGTGGTGGCAGGAGAGTTGCCACCACTAGAGAATTTATGAGTGAATTTAGTGCAGAATAATGCGTTATAGCACGCTGACTTATCTAGTCAGCACTTTTTTCCTCCTTTCTTTCTGTTAATTTTCTTTTACCAAAGAACAAGAGCCACCAGCCAGCCATAGCTACTGCTAGTCCCGATCCTAGCAGTACAGGGGCTAGCCAGTTATTCTCTGATTCTTTGTCGAGTACAGGTACTTCCACGTTTTCCTCTGGAAGTGAATCGTCGCTACCTCTGTATGAGAATGTTGAATTCTGTTGATTCTCCGAGGTTTTGTCTGAATTATCATCGGTATTTGAAGCTGTATCAGAGGTAGTATCAGAGGTAGTATCAGAGGTAGTATCAGGCTGGACAATCGAAACATAGCTTGCTATAGTCGCCATTGGTTGCTCTACAGGGGTAGATTCAGCCACCTGGGCGGACTCTTCTTCTGGGGTATCCGTAGGTGCGTCTGTAGTTGTATCTACGGGCACATCAACTGGGTCATCTGAAGGTACGTCTGTCGGCGTATCTATTGGCTCAGTTGGTTCTGGCTCAGTAGGTTCAGGTTCCACTGGGTCAGGGGTAACTGGCTCTGGTTCTACTGGATCAGGTTCGGTAGGTTCTGGTTCTACTGGATCGGGTTCGGTAGGCTCTGGTTCTACTGGATCGGGTTCGGTAGGATCTGGTTCTACTGGTTCTGGCTCTTCCATCTGGCTCAGCCAAGCAAAAGTTTCCGCCGTCAAAATCGCATCTTCATCGGCTGGGATTTCTACTCTGTCACCAGCCGCGTCATAAGGCTGATATTGAATCAATCCATCTGCAAACGATTCTGCCCTACATTTAGTTGCCTGCCCACTCAAGAAAACAGATGACTGAGTACATCTATGAAAATCCGCTATACCGGATGTCTTGGCAGTCGAATCATAAGAGACGAAACTGTAGCCAAGCTTCCCTGTTGTATTAGCATCAAATGTATCTGGGTTAATCTGGAGACTGCTAAATGTTACACTCGGCCTATTAGTATTAAGGATCAGCCCCATGGCC
>JAFWEB010000082.1 GCA_017515925.1 Candidatus Saccharimonadota bacterium
ACAGAGCATAATAGAATTACGCGCGGACTGATTGATTGGTTGGGCTATCCGCAAGAATATATCAAGGTAAAAGCCAGTGGTCGTGGATCTAGTCGTGGTTCTTATGGCAAGAAAAAACTCCGTCAATTAGCAATTAATAGTATCGTCTCGATGTCGGCTAAGCCATTGATTTTACTTGGTAAGCTGGGCGGTGTTATTATGCTGCTTTCGTTCCTTTTGGGACTGTTTATTGTGGTTCAGCAATATTTGATGGGTGATCCAATGCAGCTACATTGGAGTGGTGCGGTGATGATGTGTGTATTTATTGCATTTCTCGTTGGCGTAGTGTTGGTTTCTCAGGCAATTTCTTCGCTTTATATTTCTCAAATCCATGCCGAAGCGCAAAATCGCCCGCTGTTCTTGGTCGACAAAACAAAATCATACGGAATTAAAAAGAAATGAGCGAGCAGATTTTAATCAGTTTTGATGTCGAAGAATTTGATTTCCCGCGTGAGAAAGGCCAGGATTTTTCTTTAGAAGAAGGTGCAGCAGTGACCGATGCTGGGCTCAAAAAGATCCTCGCAATTCTAAAGAAAACTGATGTAAAGGCGACATTTTTTGTAACTGGAAATTTTGCCAGACTTCGTCCACAATCGGTGCGTAGTATTGTTGATGCCGGGCACGAAGTAGGTGCACATGGCGTGGACCATTTTTCTACAAAAGACTCCGATATTTCTGAGGCAAAAGTTATCCTAGAGCGCACACTAAAAGGCACCGGATCCAGCGCTAAAAAAGGCCGCGGCAATGAATACTATCGCATCAAAGGTTGGCGTCAGCCAAGGATGCAAAGGACTGATTTTGAGGCTTTGGCAGTGCATGGATATAATTATGATTCTAGTATCAATCCGATTTTTCTCCCAGGCAGATATAATCATTTCCACACTCCGCGTCGTCCGTATTTTGTCAAAACTAGCGTACGCGATGGCTCTAGTGCCGAGAAAAATCCAATCAAACGCATCGTAGAAATCCCAGCCAGCGTGGCAACTGGTTTGCGTGTGCCGATGTTCTGGCTATCGATGCATTGCTTTTCTTTCAAAAAATATCTCAGACTAGCCCGAAAAGCTATTAGTCACGACGGATATTTTTGTACGTATTTTCATCCGTGGGAATTTACCGATCTAAACAAATTTCCAGTAGTGCCGGGCTACATTCGTAAGAATTGTAATGATGAGCTATGCGATCGTCTTGAAAAACTAATTACAGAGTTGAAGAATGACGGTGGCGAATTTTTGACGATGGGGGAATTTGCAGAGAGAGAACTGGAAAAACAAAAAAGACCCAAATAAAAAATGGTGCGAATGAAGAGACTCTAACTCTCGACCTCTTCCTTGGCAAGGAAGCGCTCTAAACAACTGAGCTACATTCGCACGTCGTAGATACATTATAACATACAATCTCGATTTTAGGCAAGTTTTATGATAGAATAAAGATATGGCGCTGTGGCGGAGTGGTTACGCAGAGGTCTGCAAAACCTTGTACACCGGTTCAATTCCGGTCGGCGCCTCCACGAAAATTGAAAACAAGCTTTCATTTCCGTGTTCGGCACCTTGACTGCCTACGGCAGAACGGCGCCTCCAAGATTTTTTAAACGACCTTTAGGTCGTGTAAAAAATCTTATGACCTTGAACGGGGTTGAACCGGGAACCGGGTCTATCCTGGAGGAGTCGAGTAAAATCTAAAACTTTTTTAGATTTTACAAGACGACGATCAGGATTCTTGAAACGAAGTTTCAAGTTTTCCGGTCGGTTTTTATCATAATTGGCCGAGTGGCGGAATTGGTATACGCGTTCGACTTAAAATCGAATGACGAAAGTCATACGGGTTCAAGTCCCGTCTCGGCTACCAAAAGTCTATCGACTTTTTTCCGCCGACGCGTCCCAAGGGGCGAACGGCTACCAAAAGATTACCAAAAAGTCCCTTTCGGGACATTTTTTATTCTCCCACCACATCTACCAGACTGACTTCGGCGGCTTTGACAAAATTGAGTGAATGAGTAAAACTTGGTGCGCAGAATTGAGCACCGACCATGCCAGGATTGACTACTACAGCGGTAGTTTTACTGAGTTTATATAGTCCACGCACGCGACGAGTGAAAGGCAGGCGATTTGGTCCGATCAGCCCACGGTGGATATGAAATCTATTAAATATTTCATCCATGCCTTTTGGCACGATACCGCCATGAGTATGGCCAAATGATGCTATATCAAAATTCTTTAGAATCTCGGCCGAGCCTTTTTTCAGATAAGGTGCATGTGCGGCAAACCAATTAATCTTATCAGCACCTTTTTCTCCTTCAATTTTAGAAAAATCATAGCCTTTTAGTTGAACTAAAAATTGCTTTGGATTGTCACGGAACTTGAGTTTGTCGGTGATCATACATTTTTCCGTCTGAAATGCACCAAACAGGCGGACCTTGTCAGTTTCAAACCACTCGTCCATCAGTAATTTCACACCGGTTTCCTGGCAAATCTTTTTCCATTCAGGAATGGCAGTGTCTTTCATAATGTTGGCTGGCTCGGTTGGCGTGATAAAATCGTGTGATCCGAGCACTAATACAGTTGGAGCATTCTCGGCACAGAGCGAAAGGCTTTTTACTAGCTTTTTTCGGGAAGTTTCACGTTTTAATTCGATTGGGCTATCTATCATGTCGCCTTGCAAAATAATTAGATCTGGTTTGGTGTCTGTGACAGCGTCTTTTAGGAAATCATATTGGCGCTCAGAAACAATCGGGCTGATGTGCCAGTCTCCTGTTAGCATCACTTTGGCCGGCTCCAGCCCACGGCTCAGCCAGACCTTGTGAATGCGAACCTTAAGCGTGTTCGGTTCATGAAAATTCATTTGTTTTATTATACCATTTTTGGTATAATATTTATATCTAAGTAGAGTGTAGAGTTCTATTTGGATGCATCAAAAATAATTTTTTCAAAGGAGGAAAAATGAGTACAGGTGCAATCATTGCAATTGTAATTGGCGCTATCGTACTAATTATCATTTTGTTTATCTGGGGCAGCTATAATAGTCTTGTCCGCCTTAATGAGCGCGTCGACGAAGCATGGTCAGACATCACTGTCCAGCTCAAACGTCGTTCAGATTTGATTCCAAACCTTGTCGAGACCGTCAAAGGCTACGCCAAACACGAAACCGAAGCTATCAAGCAGGTTTCTGATGCGCGTGCCAAGATGATGGGTGCTCGCTCCATCAAAGATACTGCCGAGGCAGACAAATCTTTCATGGGTGCGCTTTCTCGCATCATGGCTGTTTCCGAATCTTATCCAGAGCTCAAGGCTGACAAGAACTTCCAGCAGCTTTCTGCTGAATTGTCCGACACAGAAGACAAAATCCAGGCAGCTCGCCGTTATTACAATGCTGGTGCCAAAGATCTTAATACTAAGATCAAGATTTTCCCAGTCAACCTTTTCCATGGTTTTGGCTTCAAGAAGCGTGAATACTACGATGTAGCCGAAAACGAAAAGGCCAAGATTCAGGACGCTCCAGAAGTCAAGTTCTAATCCACTTGGAGAAATCTCATTATGATGCAAAAGCAAATCGCCACCAACAAAAGAAATACCATTTTTGTAATGATATTCTTTATCATCCTAATTGGATTGATTGGTGGCGTTTTTGCTTACATATTCCAAGACTGGTGGGTAGTGATTTATGTTATTACATTTGCTACTATCTACGCTGTTATTCAGTATTTTGCTGCTGGTAATATCGCCATGGCAATGACTGGCGCACACGAGATCAAAAAGAGCGACAATCCCAAGCTCTATAATGCTGTAGAAAATCTCACCATCGCCGCTGGTATTCCTATGCCAAAAGTGTATGTGATAGACGATCCAGCACCAAACGCTTTTGCAACTGGTCGCGATCCGCAGCATGCTATGGTAGCAGCTACTACGGGACTACTCGACATTATGGACAAGAGCGAGCTAGAAGCCGTGATGGCGCACGAGCTCTCTCACGTCAAAAATTACGATATTCGTGTTTCAATGATTACTTTTGGTTTGGTTTGTGTAGTCGGCCTTCTTTCTGACATCGGTCTGAGAATGATGGTGTTCAGCGATAACGACGACGACAGAAGCCCAGTTGGCGCTATCATGATGGTAGTGACAGCTATCTTTGCTCCACTTATTGCATCCTTAGCACAGCTAGCTATCTCTCGCGAGAGGGAATATTTGGCTGATGCTTCTGCAATTAATTTGACTCACTATCCAGAGGGAATGGTTAATGCTCTGAAAAAACTAGAGACCCATTCTCGTCCAATGAAACGCCAGAATCCAGCCACCGAGGCACTATATATTAATAATCCTCTCAAAAAAGGCGCTATTTCTAATCTGTTCAGTACTCACCCACCTATCGAAAAGCGCATAGAGAGGATCGAAAATGGCAAGAAAACCTTCTAAAAAAGCTCCAGTCAAGGCTAAAACTCCAGCTAAGACTAAATCCCCTGCAAAGCCAGAGCGCAAAAAATTACACCATTCTTTCAAGCGTTCCTACCGTGAAGACTATTTGCGTCCATTTGAGGGGCCAGGTCTTCTTTCGCATGCCGTCCATACCTTCAAAGTGGTATTTAAGAATTGGAAATTATTCTTGCCACTTTTGATCATCATCGCATTGTTCAATATTTTACTAGTTGGCCTGATGAGCGAGGATACATATACTACTTTCCAGAGGTCATTAGACGAGACTACTGCATCTTTTGGCTCTGGCAAAGAGCTCGGCACATTTGCGCGCTCTGGGCTACTCTTGATTTCTACTATTACTACAGGCGGCTTGTCGCAGGGAATGACTGAAGTCCAGCAGGTTTTTGCAGTATTACTATTTTTGATTACTTGGCTAGTGGTGATTTATATCATCCGCCACACTCTAGCCAAGCAGAAGATTAAGCTCCGCGACGCACTCTACAATGCACTCTCGCCACTGATTTCTACGCTAGTAGTTTTTGCCGTGATTGTGATAGAGGCAGTCCCAGCCATGATTGTGATTATCACTTATTCTGCGGCGGTGCAGACTAATTTCCTGGCTACGCCATTTTATGCGCTAATTTATTTCATCTTTGCGGCATTGATGTTGCTACTATCAATTTATCTGATTTCTTCATCACTTGTAGCACTAGTTGCAGTGTCGGCTCCGGGGCTTTATCCTTTTGTCGCACTTAGCACCGCTGCGGATTTGCTCGCAGGCCGCCGTGTCAAATTTATCATTAGATTGCTATATTTAGTTTTTGTAATTGCAATTATGTGGGTGGTGGTGATGTTGCCGTTGATTGCACTGGACCTCTGGCTCAAGAGTTTCTTGACGGGCCTAGCCGGTATTCCATTTGTTTCGATCGAGCTTCTATTGATGACAATATTTACTGCAATTTATAGCACAGCGTATATTTATTTGTATTACAGGAGGATGTTAGATTATGAAGAAGATAAGTAGAGAAGAAGCAATAGTTCGCATCGAGAAATTACGCGAGCTAATCAATGATTATCGCTACCATTATCATGTCTTAGACGAATCTACTATGAGCGAAGCGGCGGCAGATTCTCTGAAGCACGAACTATCTCAGCTAGAGGAAGAATTTCCAGATCTCATCACTCCAGATTCTCCTACTCAGCGCGTAGCTGGTCGTCCACTCGATAAATTCCAAAAAGTCACTCACGAGCGTCGCATGATTTCTCTAGCCGATGTTTTCTCCGAGGAAGAAATCAAAGATTGGCTCTCTCGCAACGAGAAATTACTCAGTGCAAAAGAAAGACAAAACCTAGAATTTTTCACAGATATCAAGATGGATGGACTAGCCTGTGCGATTCACTATGATGATGGAGTCCTCACTCGTGCCGTTACGCGTGGTGACGGTCTAGTCGGTGAAGATGTGACAATGAATGTCCGCACTATCGAAAATGTCCCACTCAAACTACGCGAAAAAGTCCAAGGACATGTGGAGGTGCGCGGAGAGATTATTATTTTCAAGAAAGATTTTGAGCGTCTAAATGAATTGCAAGAGAAAAAGGGCGAAAAACCCTTTGCCAACCCTAGGAATCTAGCAGCTGGCAGTATCCGCCAGCTCGATCCAAAAATCGCTGCATCGCGCCCGCTCAAATTCATGGCATATGATCTCGTTTCACCAAATCTTCCTACTCATGCCGAGGCCTACCAGGCATTAAAATCCTTTGGTTTCCAGATTTCCGAGCAGCAAAATGTTTTCCCTAATATCCAGGAGGTATTCAAGGAAATCAAGCATTTGGGCGAAACACGTGGTAATTTACCATTTAATACTGATGGCATGGTGATCAAGATTAATAATCGCGAGATTTATGATAAACTCGGCATCGTTGGCAAGACTCCACGTGCAGCAGTCGCTTTCAAATACCCAGCCGAAGAATCTACTACCAAAGTGCGCGACATTGTGATTTCGATTGGCCGCACTGGCGCCGCTACACCAGTAGCAATTTTGGACCCAGTAGTGGTAGCAGGTAGCACTGTCACTCATGCCTCACTCCACAATGCGGACGAGATTGCCCGTCTAGGCGTACGCGTAGGCGATACGGTGATTATTTATAAGGCCGGTGATATTATCCCACAGATTAAAGAAGTCTTACTTACTCTACGCCCAGATGAAACGGAAGAATTTGATTACGAAAAGGCTCTCCATACTCAGTATCCAGAGCTAGAATTCGAGCGCCCAGCCGGCGAAGTAGTATATCGCGTCAAGGGAGAAACTTCGGACTTGATATTGAAGCGTGCATTAGAATACTTTGCTAGCAAGCCAGCCCTAAATATCGAGGGCTTAGGCGAGAAAAATGTCGCCGCACTAGTTGATAGCAAGATGGTCGGCTCGATTGCTGATCTCTATCGCTTGGATGCTAGGAAAGTCTCTCAACTCGAGCGTTTTGCGGATCTTTCTGCTAATAATTTGGTCAAAGCAATTCAGGAGTCCAAGACTGCACCGCTGGCAAAATTTATCACAGCGCTTGGGATTCGTCATGTCGGCGCACAGACGGCCAATAGTTTGGTCAAAAAGTTCCACTCACTTGATGAGCTACGCGGCGCCACCGAAGAAGATTTACTAGAAATCCCAGATATCGGCAAAATCGTCGCCGAATCCATCCTGGCCTACTTTGCCGACGAGGATAATCTCGCCATGCTCGAAGAAATGAAAGAACTAGGTGTGAATCCAAGCTTTGAAGATACTTCCAATCTCCCACTTTCTGGCAATAGCTATATTATTTCTGGTACTCTCACAGATTATGGTAGAGAAGAAGCTGAAGATCTGTTGAGGAACTTAGGTGCTACCGTCACTAGTTCCGTTACCAAGAACACTACCGCATTGATCACTGGCGAAAAGCCAGGCAAGGGCAAGACCGACAAAGCCGAAAAACTCGGCATTCCGATTATCGGGGAAGCCGAGTTCCTAAAATTAATTGGCAAATAATTATTTGAATAATTCTGCGCCGCTAGTGAGAGCGAGCTTGGAATTGGATTCAGAGATACGAAGTAGTTCGTTGTATTTGGCGATTCTTTCGCTTCTAGACATCGAGCCAGTCTTAATCTGTCCGGCACTCAGGCCTACTGCGATATGAGCAATAGAAGTATCCTCGGTCTCGCCAGAGCGGTGAGAGATGATAGTATTATATCCGGCTTTCTTGGCCATCATTACGGCTTCGATAGTTTCTGTTAGCGAGCCAATTTGATTTGGTTTGATTAATATCGCATTGCCAACTTTTTCGTCGATACCCTTCTTTAGTAATTTGGTATTAGTAACAAATAGATCATCGCCAACCAACTGACATCGTTTTCCGATTTCGTCGGTCATTTTCTTCCAGCCGTCCCAGTCGTTTTCGGCTAGGCCATCTTCGATTGAGACTACAGGATAATTATCGATAATCCACTTATACCAGTTAATCAAATCATCAGATGTTTTCCAATCGCCATTGGTTTTTAGCTCATAATGATCTTTGTTATAAAATTCAGACGAAGCAATGTCCATGGCGATTTTGATATCTTTGCCAGGGACATAGCCGGCGCGCTCAATTGCTAGTTTGATGCATTCAAGTGGCTCGTTATTACCATCACGCACTAGCGGAGCATAGCCACCTTCGTCGCCAACTGTAGTAGGATAACCACGTTCTTTCAATACATCTTTTAGAGCGTGGAATATTTCTGCACCGTATTGCACAGCCTCGCCAATATTAGATGCGCCAGCAGGGATAATCATGTATTCTTGGAAATCTGTGCTCCAGTCAGCATGGGCACCACCATTCATCACATTCATCATAGGTAGCGGAATAGACATTTTAGAGGATGTACCAGCTAATTCGGCGACATATTCATAGAAGAATTGTTTCTTGGCCTTGGCAACGGCTTTTGCAGTAGCAAGAGACACTGCTAGGATTGCATTTGCGCCGAGGCCGGATTTATTCTCGGTACCGTCTAGATCTAGCATTAATTTGTCGACGGTTTCTTGGTCTGCACTATTTCCGACTAATACATCGCGGATCTTGGAATTAATATTCCAGACGGCTTTGAGGACGCTTTTGCCACCAAAGTATTTTTTGTCGCCATCGCGAAGTTCCAATGCTTCGCCTGAGCCAGTAGATGCGCCGGATGGTACGGCGGCACGGCCAACAGAGCCATTGTTTAGTAAAACATCAGCCTCTACGGTAGGGTTACCGCGGCTATCAATAATTTGTCTTGCTTTGATATCAGAAATAGTGAATTTATCCATATAATAATTGTAGCATTTATGATAAAATAAAACCATAATAAGTATGGAGGTTAATTTTTATGGCAGAGACTGATAGCTTAGCGCCAGTTACGGAAAAAACCGTAGCTAAACCAAATCTGACAGACCCAAAGAATAGCAAAAAGAAACCATTGATGATTATCAGTATTGTTATTGCGGCGCTACTTGTAATAGGCGGTGGCGTGGCCGCGTTTGCTTATTTCTCGGCTATAAATTCACCAGAGGGAATTGCGACCGATCTTTTTACAAACTTGGTCAGAGAGAAAAACGTCCAGGTTAGTGGCAAAATAAAACAAGATGATCGATCAGTAGCCATCAAAGCCGTTACAAACAGTGATTTGAATGCTAGTCTAAGCGCTACAGTCAATCTCGATGAAAATCAAAAGATTGGTGTGGACGGCATTTACAGTAA
>JAFWEB010000083.1 GCA_017515925.1 Candidatus Saccharimonadota bacterium
AGATATGGATTTGAATCCGATTGGCGAGCCAATCAATCTCTTGGTAAAGCTCGCTAATGATACATTGCCAAGTCCTGGTGCTATCATGGTGACTAAGATTACTCCGCAGCAGACTCAGCAGGAAGGTATTGATGAAGCGGACTTTTGTAATCGTGTTGTGAATGAATATTTTACCAAGGATACTTGCGCCGTTGGCTACAACTCAATTCGTTTTGATGATGAATTCATGCGTGCCACACTCTGGCGTAATTTCCAAGAGCCTTACACTTGGCAATGGAAAGATGGTCGTAGTAAATGGGACTTACTAGACGTGGTGCGCCTGACTCGTGCGCTTCGCCCAGAGGTGATTAAATGGCCTGTCACAGAATACGAAGTCACCGACAAGGAAACTGGCGAGACTAAAACCGTTCAGGGTGCAACCAACCGCTTGGAATTAATTACTAAGTTAAATGGCATCGAACATAGCCACGCACACGATGCTCTCGCGGATGTATTTGCGCTGATCGAAGTAACTAAATTAATCCGTACGCACCAGCCAAAACTATATAATTATCTCTTCGAAATGCGCGACAAACGCAAGGTTGCTAACCTAGTAAATCTTGACGATAAAAAGCCATTTGTCTATGCGTCTGGCCGCTATTCTGGCAAATACGAAAAAACTACCGTTGCATTTCCACTCACTACAGGCCGTAATAATAATATTGTAGTATTTGATCTTCGTTATAATTTGGACGAATTATTAAAAGAAAAGAACGAGAAAAAGACTGATGACTTGGCCGAGGAATTTAATAATGACATCGGCGCTAGCAAAAAAATGGGCGCTGATTTAGAAGCAGAAGAATCAGCAGACGAGAAGTCTGAGAAAAAGGAGCGCACTTCATTCTTTCCAATTGTAAAGGAGTTAAGCCTAAATAAATGTCCTGCTGTGGCTCCGCTTGGCGTACTAGAAGTTAAAAGCGATGGCAAGACTGGCTGGGAACGCATAGAACTAACCAAAGAGCAAATAGAAGAAAACCTCAAATCTCTGCTTGCTCACCCAGAATTTGCCGAACAAATGCGCGAGCAATATGAAAATCGTGAAGAATTTCCACCAGCCGTAGACCCAGAGTCTGCACTCTACGACGGTTTCTTGTCAAAGAAAGATGAGGAACTCTGCAATTACATTCGCAATATCGACGAGGATCGTCTAGCCGATTATCACCCAGAGTTTGAAGATGAGCGTTTGCCAGATTTGCTCCTACATTACAAGGCCAAGAATTTCCCAACCGCACTTTCAAAAGACGAAGAGCAACAATGGGAAAAATATCGCACCGAGAGACTCAATCGTCAGGTCCCTGGATTTATGAAGCAAATGGAAGAAATGCAGAGTATCCTAGAAAGTGGCGGTACCGAAAACAAAAAAGGCCAAAAAATTGATCCATTCATCTTGGAAGAGCTATCACTTTGGTATCAGTCTTTGATGTAGTCTTGATTATTTACCCGTTTTCCTGTATAATATAACAGTTTAACGAGGTAGAGAATGGAAGATAATTGTATCAAAATTAGAGGCGCTCGTCAGCACAATCTCAAGAATATTGATGTCGATATTCCTAGAGATAAATTGGTGGTGTTAACTGGTCTTTCTGGCTCTGGTAAATCTAGTCTTGCTTTTGATACGATCTATGCCGAAGGCCAGCGTCGCTATGTAGAATCTCTGAGCTCCTATGCTAGGATGTTCCTCGGCGTGATGGATAAGCCAGATGTAGATACTATCACTGGGCTTTCTCCAGCAATTTCGATTGATCAGAAATCTACTTCTCGCAACCCTCGCTCTACTGTTGCTACAGTGACAGAAGTCTTTGATTATCTGCGTCTTCTTTTTGCACGCGTGGGTGTACCACATTGTCCAATTTGTCATTCAGAAGTATCACGCCGCACAGCCGAGGATATCGTAAACGAAGTAATGAAACTACCGCTTGGTAGCAAATTAATGCTCCTTGCTCCAATCGTCCAGCAGAAAAAAGGCGAGTTTTTACATATCCCAGAGCAATACCAGGCCAAAGGTTTTTCCCGCGTACGTGTAGATGGCATTATATACGCGCTTGATGAATTTCCAGAATTAGCCAAGCAAGAACGCCATGATGTCGAGATTGTAGTAGATAGATTCGTGCTTTCGCCAGACTTGCACTCGCGTATTTCTGGTAGTATTGAGCAGGCTTTGGAACTAGGCCAGGGGATTATCCAAATTCTCAAAATCACTGACAATTCCACTGCAGTCGGCGAAAAAGAAAGTATCAGCAAAGACAACACTGAGGTACTGACTTATTCTCAGCGCTACGCTTGTCCTAACCATCCAGATGAATTAATTCCAGAGTTAGAGCCACGTCTATTCTCTTTCAACGCTCCGCAAGGTGCTTGTCCTACCTGTACTGGCCTTGGTACCAGAATGGAAATTGATCCAGATTTGGTTTTCAATCCTAATCTCACTATCGCAGAGGGCGGTATTCGTCCATTCAATCGCGTAGCGCAGGATTCTTGGTGGCTGAGGCGCCTGGATGCAGTGGCCAAGAAAAATGGATTCTCTGTCCATACTCCGATTGGTGAATTATCCGAAGAAGCCAAACATATTATATTGTATGGTGCTGGCTCACAGAAATTCACAGTTCATCTTTCTGGTTCTGGTAAGTTTAAAGAAGGTGCAATTTATGAATCGACTTATGAGGGTGTAATTCCGACTCTCGAGCGTCGCCACCGCGAGACGGATTCAGATTTCATCCGCAAAGACATTGAGCGATTTATGCGTGTACGCGAATGTCAAACTTGTCACGGCGCTAGATTAAAACCAGCAGTACTTGCCGTGACTATTCATGACCTCAATATTGTAGATATGTGTAATCTAGACGTAGATGCAACACTCGAAGTCTTGAACCAAGATTTAGAGTTCACCGAAGAAGAGCATCAAATTGCCGATCCGATCTTGAAAGAGATTCGTGAACGTGTCAAGTTTATGCAGGATGTAGGCCTAGGCTATCTGGAGCTTGGTCGTGCAGCTAATACTCTCTCTGGCGGTGAGGCCCAGCGTATTCGTTTGGCGACTCAGATTGGCTCCGGTCTCCAGGGTGTGTTATATGTTTTGGACGAGCCATCAATTGGTCTCCATCAGCGCGATAACGACAAATTAATTGCCACACTCAAGCACTTACGCGACCTAAAGAACACTGTTTTAGTAGTAGAGCATGACGAAGACACCATGCTTTCGTCTGACTATATTATCGATATCGGCCCAGGCGCTGGTGTGAATGGTGGTGAAGTAGTAGCCGCCGGTACGCCAGAAGAAATTATGAAAAACGAAAAATCTCTTACCGGTCAATATCTCTCTGGCAAGAAGGTGATTCCAGTGCCAAAGAAACGCCGCAAACCAAAAATGAATCAATACCTAGAAGTGATCGGCGCGCGTGAAAACAATCTCAAAAATATTAACGTTAAATTTCCACTTGGCGTGATGACGGTAGTTTCTGGCGTGTCTGGTTCTGGCAAGTCTACCCTCGTCAACGATATTTTAGCCAACGAACTGCTAGCTCGCTTGCATCGTGCGCAGACGGTGCCGGGCGCACACGAGCGAATTGATGGTATCGAGAATTTAGACAAATGTATCGTGATTGACCAGAGTCCAATTGGTCGCACACCACGTTCTAATCCGGCTACCTATACAGGTGTATTTAACCAAATTCGTGAATTATTTGCTAAACAGCCAGAGGCTGAAGTGCGTGGCTACAAAGCTGGTAGATTTTCTTTCAATGTCAAAGGTGGTCGTTGTGAAACCTGTCAGGGCGATGGCGTGAACAAGATCGAAATGCATTTCTTGCCAGATGTCTATGTGACTTGTCCAGCTTGTCATGGTAAGCGCTATAATCGTGAAGCTTTGGAAATTAAATATAAGGACAAATCCATCTCTGATGTACTAGATATGACAATTGATGAAGCGGTGGAATTCTTTGCTAATATTCCATCTATTGCGCCAAAGCTTAAAACTATTCAAGAGGTAGGACTCGGCTATATTCGCCTGGGCCAGCCGGCCACTACATTTTCTGGTGGTGAGGCTCAGCGTATCAAATTGGCTACCGAACTTGCCCGTCGCAGCACCGGCAAAACTCTCTATATTCTAGACGAGCCAACTACCGGCCTTCATACGGCTGATGTCAAGAGGATGTTAGATATTCTAAATAAATTAGTTGATGGCGGCAATTCTATGATTATCATCGAGCATAATTTGCATGTGATTAAATCAGCCGACTGGATTATTGATATGGGCCCAGAAGGCGGTCAACATGGTGGTACGGTAATTGCCGAAGGCACCCCAGAACAGCTTGCCAAAGAAGCCAAGACTCCAACGGGGAAATACCTCTTGCAATTTTTGCGAAAATAAGGTAAAATATACAGAAGTTAGAAGAAAATAAGGAATAATATATGTCTGAGAATAAATTGTCTCTAGAAAAACGATCTTTGACTGGTAAAAAAGTTGCCGGTCTACGTGCTGAGGGCTTGATTCCATCTGTTATTTATGGCGAAGGAGAGCCAGTTCTCGCACAGTCTATTTATAATGATACCGAAAAGGTACTACGTAGTGCTGGTTACCACTCTACTATCGATATCGATGTAGCTGGCAAGAAAATCATGGCTATCGTAAAAGATATAGCTGTCGACCCAGTTTCTCGTAAGATTGTAAACGTAGAATTTCAGGCTGTCTCTGCTGATAAGCCTGTCGAAGCTACTACACCTATCGTTCTCGAAGGATTCGAAGAATCTGAGGCTAACAAGCTTCACTACACTCTTCTTCAAGTCATGGAAGAAATTGAAGTCAAAGCAAAGCCTGCAGATCTTCCAAAGCAAATCACTATCAATGTAACTAAGATGGCAGATCTTGATGACAAGATTACCGTTGCTGATATCGTCCTCCCAGAAGGCGTTGTCCTTGCTGATAAGGAGCTTGCATCTGATCAGGTCATTGCTAACCTTTACGACCCTGCTGCTGTCGCTGCTCAGCGTGAAGCTGAAGAAGCTGCCGCTAAGGAAGCCGCAGAGACAAGTGCTGCTGATGTCCCATCCGACAATGGTAGCAAGCCAGAAGAAGCTGCTGAAGGCGAAGGCGAAGCCAAAGAAGAAGCACCAAAAGAATAATTCTTCAACTCAGACAAAAAGCTCCGGCATCCGGAGCTTTTTTGATTTTGGCACCTTGTAGTTTTTCTCTGGCATCCTGTTACTCACTCATTAGTATTCTGTTTTCCATTTTGTACTTGCTTTCCGCCTCGTCAAAATTAGCTCGCAATTCCTTAAAAATGAAATACTTCGTTTCATTTTTAAGGTAATTACTCATAATTTTGACAGAGGGGAAATGCGCTTTTAAAAAATGAAAAGCCATAATACTAATGAGTGAACGCAGATGCCATGGAAAGCTTTTCTAGGTTACTAATATCGAAGTCGCAACGAATGGAGCCACCTGCAGAATATGCATAACCTTGTTGACGATATTGTGTTCCAAAAAAGTTGATATATGAGCTATTGCCAACAGTAGTATTACTGAGATATAGTCCTGATATATTTTGACGCATTAGAACACGTGGATTCCTTTCATATAAATCCCCGGCCCTAATATAGGAAAACGGATAGCTACCTAGATAGGATGAGTCTGTACTAGGCGTATATTCACCAGAGTACGTCGCAATAAGATATCTCCATGATTTAGACTTATTATAATAATCTCCACCCGTGCCATCGTAAGGCAATTGCCAACCAAGAGGGCAGAAAGTATCAGGGACAATTGTGTTGTCTGGCGATGATTCAGTATTAGACTTCGCAGTAGCCATTGGATAATAATAGTAGGTACCGTTCTTTTGATCTTCGTAATCTGCGGTTTGGACTATTCGTGTTTGGCAAGCTTTTTGCGATCCACCGTCATCCCACATCACCTGACATCCGTTTCCATAATAAGTGCCATATCTGTCAATATTTGGCTCCTTTGTTCCGGTAATATCGGTTCCTTCCACCGTGCCGTCGATGAATCTAGAAAATATAATTCTAGAAATAGCAAGCATAAGCATCCAAATCACACCTGATGGACAAGTGTGCAAAATCCGGACAAATGTCCAAATATTCTAACAGGGGTCGGTATTGTCAATGACAGGGGAAGCACAAAGAGCGACTTTTTCAAGTACTAGCCCGATACAATAATTCATTAACTCTTATGCTTGCAACTGAAATTTTCTTCATCTAAAATCTCTCTCGGGTGTGGAGTACGAATCGACGTGGGAAACCTGCGAGTGCCTGATCAGCTCTCAACGGTACTGGTGGGAGTCGGCGATGCTAAGTAGCTTTCGCTCATAACGAAAACTAGTACCGTTGTAAGAAAGGAGGGCTATGATCAAACTTATACTCGGACGTAAATCTGGTATCAAGATGGTTATCTCGATGACTATACTTCGACAACGAAATAGACCTACCTCAAAGAGATAGGTCAAATTCACGCCTTTAGGGTAGCGCGACTTAGCGACGTTACCCTTTATGATTTAAGTATATACCAATTATGATTTAGATTCAAGATGCTAACTTTAAA
>JAFWEB010000084.1 GCA_017515925.1 Candidatus Saccharimonadota bacterium
AAGTGTGCGAACGCACGGTTTGCTTCTGCCATACGGTGACAATCTTCCTTCTTCTTGAAGGCAGCACCAGTTTCGTTGTAGGCATCAACGATTTCTGCTTCTAGGCGCTTTGCATAAGGCATACCAGAGCGTGCACGAGCAGCTTGAACTAGCCAAGTAAACGCAAAGTGTTGCTGACGGTGGCCAGAAATTGGGAATGGGATCTGGTAGTTAGCACCACCGACACGGCGGGACTTAACTTCGAAATCTGGAGAGATATTAGCAAGAGCCTTCTCAAAGACTTCTACTGGATCTTCGCTCTTCAACTTCTTAGCAGCGCCTTCTAGAGCAGTGTAGACAGCTTTTTCAGCAGCCTGCTTTTTGCCATCTAGCATAGATTTGTTGATAAGTCTCTGAACTAGAATGGATTGATACTTGCGATCTGGAGAAACTTTTCTCTGAAGAGAAGTGGTAACTTTACGAGGCATTACTTATCTCCTTTCTTAGCACCGTACTTAGAACGGCCCTGTTTGCGACCATCGACACCCTGGAGGTCCAAAGTACCGCGGACAATGTGATAACGCACACCTGGAAGATCTGGAACACGACCACCACGAACTAGTACAACAGCGTGCTCCTGGAGGTTGTGACCTTCACCACCGATGTAAGCCCAAACTTCCTGACCGTTTGTAAGACGCACACGAGCGACTTTACGAAGAGCAGAGTTAGGTTTCTTAGGTGTCTTAGTAGTAACCTTGATACAAACACCACGTTTTAGAGGTGCTGGCTGGTTGTAATAACGAGTCTTCAAGGTATTGACAATTGATCCAAGAGCTGGAGCCTTGGACTTTTTTGCAGCCTTTTTTCTAGGCTTTCTAATCAACTGATTAATAGTTGGCATTAAAATTTCCTCTTATTATCTCTTATATTTAGTGATTTTTAGGATTTTCCATTTACACACTTCTGAAAAACCATAAAACATAATTTAACCCAGATTTCACAGCAATAATCTGAGTTTGAAACTCTTACTTAGAATTATACCATAAGCCTATGTGAAATACAAGCCTAAAAAGAAAACCCCGGCACTAATCCGGGGTATTCTTGATCATTTTCCATCATCATCGTCTTTATCCAAAAAACTCTTATTTCCTAAAAATGCACTGTCGTCCTCCTGAGCGAAATAAAAATCCATATGATCCTGGAACTGTTTCTCATTTACCTCTAGGCAATTGAGGTATTCCAGAGCCGTCTCTTCGGGCTGCTCGTCGATCATATTGCTTTTTACCTTCATCACGCTCTTTTCCAGGCCTTTGACAAACATAATCTTCTCTGCAATGATTTTTGCGTAAGCTATCGCTTCATTTAAGCGATATTTCGCATCTAGAACCATCATAGAGTCGTCTGCCATGTCCAAGGCTTTCATCAGAGCCAGGCTGTCTATCGCTGTTTCTAGTCGCACTGTTGCCTCTACTGCCTGATTTTTTAATAGTTCCGCATCAGATCGGCTCAGAAGCTGCCCAATATAGGGATTATACCCCGAATAACCGAGCAAAGCCCATTCATGCAGCTGCCTGTAGTAGGTCTTATCTGTTTCAGAGAATGTCAATTCTATGTCAAAATAAGCCCTGGATAGATCATACACAGTGTTCGGATCGCCATTTCGACCTAACTTTATGTGATGGATTAGATCTCTTGTGATATCTCTTGCCATATTCGCCCTCCCTTTTTTGAAAATGGTAAAAGAACTTGGTTAATGTTCTTTATTCCCCTGTAACTGTTCTAATTATAACACATTTTTCTTTATAACACAAAAATCACCCCGTATTTCAGGGGTGATTAAGGTCAAAAGCTAAATTATTTCTTATCTTTTGAGTTCTTGTTGCGGTTCATAAGACCTTCAATAAATAGGCGAACCACAGCCCAGGCGACAATGTTCATGAGGCCTGCGATGAACGCTACTAGAGGAACGATCAAGACGCTGATACCCAAAGCTTGGTTAAATAGCGCCAAGACGCCAGCGATTGCAAATGAGACAACAGACAATGCGAAGTATGTAATCTCAAGCAAGGTTAGCTCGCGGCGATCCTTGTATAGCTTGATTAACTCTTTAATCATTTTGACTCCTAATTAGTCTTATGTCTACCATTATAGCACACTAGAGCCAAAATGTCAATGGTTATGATATATTATTTTGAATTTGCTTTGACTAGGAATTCTAGAGTCTTTTCAATCGTCATACGATTCTTGATATCCTGGCGGACGCGTGGATCTTTGAGATTCTTGAGTGCCTCTGGAGACTTCTTGTAAACATCCTTTAGCTCTGCAATCTTGGCAGAAACTTCTTCGTCTGGGACGGTGATTTTCTCGTCACGAGCGAGAATCTGAAGCACTAGAGATGCCTTGACGCGAGCCTCGGCAACCTTCTTGGCTTCCTTCTCCCAATCTGCCTCTTTTTGGCCAGTCTGTTTGAGGTAATCTTCAAATTTTAGACCCTGCGCAGCGGCGTTACGGGTAATGTCGTCACGGATGAATTTCATCTGATCGTCAATCAAGATATCAGGAGCAGAAACAGTAGATTTCTTGACCAAAGCCTCTACTAGCATATCTTTGTATTTTTCATCATTCTTGTGGTCGTTTTGAGCGGCAAGATTCTTCTTGATGTCCTCTTTTAGATCTTTCAAAGTCTTGAATGGGCCACATTTTTTAGCGAGTTCATCATCCATTTTTGGCTTGATAACTTCGTTAATTTGCTTGAGCAACACCTCAAATACGACTTTTTTGCCAGCAAGTTCCTTAGCATGGTAGTCTTTAGGGAAAGTCAGAGGGATTTCAAACTTATCGCCTGGCTCGTGGCCAACGATACCATCCTCGAATCCAGGGATAAATGCACCAGAGCCGAGGCCCAATGTGTAATCTTTGGCGCTGCCACCGTCAAATGGCTTGCCATCTTTCTTGCCGGTGAAATCAATGATAACTTCATCTGTTAATTTGGCTGGACGCTTGGTGACTTTCTTCTCGGAATAGGCGCTAGCGATGTTGTCAAGGACATCATTTACATCCTTTTCGCTAACCTTAGTTTCTGGCTTTTTGACGCCAAGTTTCTTGTAATCGCCTAATTTGACATCTGGCAAAATATCTGCCTTGGCAATGAATTCTACGGATTCGCCGTTGACAATTTTGGTCACATTGACCTCTGGAATAATCAATGGGCTAATCTTATTACTGATGAATGCCTGTGGTACAGCTTCGCGCACGGCAATATCAACTGCGTGCTGGTCAATTTCGTTTGGATCAAGGTGTTTCTCTGCCATGTCTGCAGGAACTTTACCCTTACGAAATCCAGGGATTTTTACTTCTTTTGCTAAACGCTCAATCGCTTTTTTGCGAGCAGGATCTAGCTCTTCTTTACCAAGAACAACCTTCACCTCCACCTTAGTATCTGATAAATGTTTTACAGTAGTTTTCATATCTGTTATTATACCATACTTCTCCGTATCTGATGGAAATTCGCTGGCATCCTGATGGAAATTCAGCTATATGCCCACCTGAAGCGGCAAAAATTCGACATTTGGTGTTTTTGCGGACCGCTTCGTCGCGCCCGTCGTTACGGGGCTCCTCGCTGATGCGCTCCACGTCGTCGCGTCGGGTCCGCAAATAACACAAATGCTCGAGATTTTTGCATCTGCGTATTCCGGCAATTTCCCAGAAGCCATGTGAAGCTATTCTAGATTTTCTTCTCCCGCTTCGCGTGAGAATCTTCGTCATTCAGAAATTGAAAGCAAGCTTTCATTTCTTCATTACCTTGATTCATCGACGGCACGGTGGAAGGAACGAACATTAACTACATACAAGACGGTAACACAGCTCACGATTACACTTATTACGGCAATGGTTGCCCAGATTTATGGAGTGGATCAGGATCAAGCGTTGCTTGTTCCTCCAACACGGAAACTACGATCGATGGTGAGACTCAAGAAATCGGAGTATATTATGATTTCCAAGCCGCAAGCGCCGGTACTGGCAGTTCTATAGGAACAGCAAACGCTAATACTCCTGATACTTTCTGTCCTCTTGGCTGGCAAATGCCTTACGGTGGCACGGGTGGGGATTATTATGATAAGTCTAAATCATGGAGATATCTATTTGCTTCATATAGTTTAGCCATCAATCCAGGCGACTCATTTAGTTCTGTCGCAATGAGATCGTATCCGTTTTCAATGATCCTTGCTGGTGACTTTACATGGTATAAAGGAGTTTTATATGTTATGACGACAAACGCTTACTTCTGGTCTTCAACAGTGAGTAGTGAAACAAGATCTTACTATTTAGACCTTACTGCAAAACAAATTAATAATTTTGAAAATGGTAGAAATCTAGGAAACTCGATTCGTTGCCATTTGATTTTAGCAAAGCTAAAATCAAATCATATTCCGAAGCTGGCCGAGGCTGATTTTGGTATCAGGGCTTTTCATTTTATGAAAGCGCATTTTACCTCTGTCAAAATTATGAGTAATTACCTAGAAAATGAAACGAAGTATTTCATTTTTTAGGAATTACGAGTTAATTTTGACGAGGCGGAAAGCAAGAAAATGAAAAAACTGATACTAAAATTAGACTACAAGGCCAGCTTCCACATTATTTTAGTCCAGCACTTTATTTAGATAACTCGTCCTAATATGCCTGACTATTACCTTTTCATCAGCACCTAACTTTACATCTGGGTTGAAAATACCATTTTTGTCAAAGATTGTCTTGATCTCGCTATAGAGGTTGATTTCGTCATCTGAGAGATGTTCGTTGGTGGCTACGGCTTTGGTGCGGCCTTCTGGGGCGCCACCGGTGATAGACCCACCATGTTCACGGATTAATGAATCAAAATCTCGGATGAATTTGAGCACAAATTGGCGACCTTCTACAGAGTTCAGCTGGATATCTGGGCGCACGGAGTAATTAGAAGTAGAGAAAGAGCCAAATACTGGAAGTTCTTGCTCGTATGTCTCTTCCAAAGTACGAAGATCGGTCAGGAAATTAGCCAACTTATCTGATGGAACATAAAAATCATCCATAATCGGCACGCGCTCGCCACGCACATCGTCATTGATATAGCTTCTGATGGCGGATTTTAGACGACGAAAATCATTGGTATTTTCCCCCGTTTCCATCACTGCAGCGGCATTATGAGGAAGTAGCGAGAGACATTTTTTCATCTTTTTGACGGCTTTTCTAGGTGGTTCATCAAAACCAGCCCAGACAAAATAGCCCTTATAAAACTTCGGTGCAAATAGTGCCGGGTCTTTGCCATGCTCGACAGCGGTCTTGAATAATCTAGCATCATAGAGGTTCAATTCCTGTGGGACTAGCGGCATAATATCTTGGATGAAATCCTGTGCTGCACCGACAGATTCAAATGCGGCCACAAAATGCGATACCTCTGGCTGGAAGACTTCGCAACGCAAAATCACCTCTGTAATAATGCCTAGTGTACCTTGTGAGCCATAGAAAATTGGCAGCAAATCAAAGCTCTTGGTCACATCTCTGATTACCTGGGTCACCATCTGATAGCCAGTAGCATCAATCATACTACGATTGCCAAGATCCGATATTAGTCCACTATTTTCATCTATCAAACGGTCCATTTCGCGGTAAATCTCGCCCTCAAAAGAGGTGAGAGTGGTCTTGTGCGACATGTGCGGACGAGAAACACGGACAGTCTGCATCGGCTCGCCGGTTGAAAGCACGGCCTCTAGTTGATCTACGTAGTAATAAATGCCATTATACTTGCCAGCTGCAGAATCTGTGGTGAAATTAGCAATCAAAGAGCCAATTGTATCCCTAGGATTAGCCAAAATCGGCACAGTTAGACCATAGAGGGCAAGTGCGGAATTGAGCTGACCTAGTGTCACACCCGCTTGCACGCGGACAAGCCTAGCACGATCGTCAATCTCTAGAATCTTGTTCATGTGCTCCATCGACATTATGATGCCATCACCTAGGTCTGCCCCTGTTTTATCAAGGCCAGAGCCACGCACGGTGATAGGAATATGGACGCTCTTATTAGAAAGCTGATTAACAAATTTGACAGTTTTGCAAATGTCTGATGTATTTTCTGGAAGAACCACCATCTGTGGCAAGATTTTGAGAGGTGAATTGTCAGTCGAATATGCTTCTAGAATTGGTGCGGAATCAAAAACATTGCCAATGATATGTTGATTGAGATATTTCGCAATTTTATTCACAGTATTACCTCTTACACTCTATCTTCTCTATATTTTAGCATAAGCCTTACTTCACGACAAGATTATTTAGCTGCTTTTTTGGGTTCAATTTATCTAGATCGATATAGCTCTCCTCCGTATAGCCATCTAATTCACCTCTGTCGGTGTACTGCCAAAGCGTCCAATCCTTAGAAAATCCCCAGTCTATTGGATAATAAACGCTCCTGATCCAGAGTGGGTAATCTTCAAATCCCGTCTCTAGATAGCGATGATACACCTCTGTTTCACAATAAATCATAGGCTTTGTCAAATATTTTGCCTCTAGATTTGCCAGTAAGACCTTTAGTTCTCTGGTAGCTTTATCTTTTTCTGGTAATTTATCCTTATAATCACCGTACAGCTCAAAATCCACCACCGGGATCAAACGCCCCTGCAGCTCGCCCACCGCCGAGATGTAATTCCTGGCCTGTGCATCGCCTGGACTATCAAAAGAAAAGAAGTGATAAGCACCAAATTTCATCTTGTCAGCAATGTTTGTATCGGTGGATTTCTCCCAGTTTTCTTCAAAATGTTCGTCTTTGTAAGAGCTACCCTCTGTAGCCTTGAAATATATGAATTTGATGTTCTGGTTAGCTAGCCGATTAAGGTCAATCGTCCCCTGGTAATGAGAGATATCTACACCAATGGTATCTTTTTCTCTAGAGACGAACATCGGATTGAGCAATATTGCCTTGGTTTTGACTAAGAAGAAAAAGCTAGTCGCTGCCACCGCCAGAGCGATGAAAAAGAGGAAAAGAATGATCAGACCAAGTCGTTTTTTCATTTTTCCTCCACTTTATTACCTCTATTATATCATAAGAACTATTGCGCCAGAATCAAAAATCCGCCGATTTTAGGTCGACGGATTTGGTAAATTTGACAAAATAGGCTAACTATTGTGGATGTAGTAAATCACTGCGCCAAAGATGGCCGTTGCAGTAAACAAAGCGCTAATAACTACGATAATTGACCTCATTTGCATGGTCTGAGTTTTGCCTAGAAATACATACTTATTATAGAGGAAGATTGTGCGATCATTGTCGTCGTCCACCTCGGCATTTTTACCAGTCATATCTGTATAAGTGTAGCATGGATAGGAGTTATCACGGACTGACCCACCATCTTTTTCGTCGTAACAGAGGCCAGGAGAATCCGAGACAGGCTGGAAATTCCTGTCATATTGATTGATTTTCCAGATGCCTTGTGCAGCTATCAAAGAAAAAATAACAGCCGCCATTACGAAAAGTAAAGTGACGACTACAACTTTTGGTCTATTAGTGTTTTTTGCCATTTTTACTCCTTTTTGTTTTCGAA
>JAFWEB010000085.1 GCA_017515925.1 Candidatus Saccharimonadota bacterium
AGGGGAAATGCGCTTTTAAAAAATGAAAAGCCATAATACTAATGAGTGAACGCGGATGCCATGGAGAGCGTTTTGAGGTTTCTAATTCGGAAACGCAACGAACAGTTTGCCCCATAGCTTTATCATTAGTCCAATTTACTCTTACCATAGTTGAAGTAGAATCGAGTCTATATGCGCTGTTGGCACTTTTACTTATGATGCTCCATATGCTGTCCTCGATACCAGCTAACATTAAATATCCTTGACCGCCGTTAATTTCCCCAGAGAAAACATTTGAGATCGGATATGAATGTACGCCAGAGCTTCCTACGCTGTCATTGCCGTAATTATATTTTACTGAAAATAGATAATTCCATGATCTAGACTTATTATAATAATCCCCATCCGTGCCACTGTAAGGCAATTGCCAACCTAGAGGACAGAAAGTATCAGGAGAATTATCATTGTCGGTAGTGATAGCAGCGCCAGTTCCAGAGGTCGCTGCGTGATAATTATAATATGTTCCTATATTTTGGTATTCATCGTCTTTAGTTTTAGTTAAGCGAACTGAACAAGCAACTGTCGATCCGCCATAATACGGAGGTTCGTTTTTCCAGGTATTTGCGCAGCCATTACCATAATATGTCAAGCTATGAGATCTATCACCGTCTTTATATTGTTCTATATTCGTCCCTTCCACCGTGCCGTCGATGAGGGGATGATAAAAACCTAACGCAACGAATCGTATACCCTAATCGTTTATCGTGTGTTGAATTAGGTCTTGCATTACCCATGGTAAAATCCATCCTATAAGATGCAGATAACGCATAGACCGTATCTGTCCAATATATTCCGGAGCCACCTTGTGCAAATGCGTATCCAAGGTTAAACATATAAAGTCCGGACAAAGCAACATGTAAAGGATATGTATTTAGTTTAATTCCCCCCGCACTATTGTTTTCAATATGATAGGCGTTGAATAAAAATGACCATGATTTAGACTTATCATAATAATCCCCACCCGAGCCACTGTAAGGCATTTGCCAACCAAGAGGACAGAAAGTATCAGGAGCATTTGTATTGATGGTCGATAGCGCATCTCCGCCAGAGCCAGAAGTTGCAGCATAATAATCAAAAAGTGTGCCATTTTTCTGCGTATCATTATCGCGTGATGTTATTAGCCGTGTTGAACCAGCTTTGCCACATCCGTTATGTGAATCGTCTGGCCAATCATCGACATAGCTATGGCCACATCCATTGATGTATGCTGTTTTATTAACATCGATCCTTGAATCTGGAAAATGTATATCATTTCCTTCCACCGTGCCGTCGATGAAGGGATGTTTAAACGCTAAATGCAACGAACAGGATTAGCATTCCCTTTGTTCTCAGAAGTTGCATAGTTGAAACCGGCAGTAATCGAGAAAGAATAATTATGGTAGGATTTCGTTCCTATAGCAGCAACTGGGTAGTTACCAGATAGATTTTGGTTGAATAATAAACCAGAGTTTTGGAAGAATGACCCTCCTAAGACGAAGGAGAAAGGATATACTTTTACATCTGTGGAATACAAGAGGTTGTATCTTCCTGCTAAATATTTCCATGATCTAGATTTATCATAATAATCCCCACCCGTGCCACCGTAAGGCAACTGCCAACCAAGAGGACAGAAAGAATCGGGTACGAGAGCATTTTCGGTGGTTATTGAGCTACCAGTTCCAGAAGTTGCAGCTTGGAAATGATAATAAGTACCGTTTTTCTGGTCTTCATTGTCTGAAGTGGTCACGATTCTTGTTGAACAAGGAATATCTGAACCGCCATCTCCCCATGTTTTTGCGCATCCATTTCCATAATAAGTAAAATCTCTTGAAACATAACCTTCTGAAGTGTCCTTATATTGTTCCAAACTTCTCGTCGAATCACCATGTACATATACGCCTGCCACCGTGCCGTCGATGAAGTTGGGATTTTGTGGTATAATAATAGAGATGGCTCGGTAGCTCAATGGATAGAGCAGCTCCGTCCTAAGGAGAAGGTTGTGCGTTCGACTCGCGCCCGGGCTACCAGGGAAAACTGGGCTTTTTCTTTTAGAAAAAGAAAAAGTCCCAACGAAAAAGAAAATAGTATTAAAATCAAGTCAGGCACATGTCCTGACTTGATTTTTGTTTATGATGCTAGAAGCATAATCTCAGCAGCCAGCTTTGACAGAAAAATACTATCACAAACGCAATTACTAGAAATGGACCAAAGTAGATGAGGGAGCTTTTGGTCTTTATTTTTTGCGCAATTCCATAGATACTGGCGAGGAAATTTGATAGGAATAACGCAATCAGCGCCAACCACCAAGAACCAAGCATGATTGCGATTGCGAGCGCTAGAATCCAGTCGCCGCCACCCACAAGTTTTTCCCGAGATAATTTATACAGTAGATAATAAATCCCGGCCAGGATTGCGACTGAGCCGATTAGACTCAGGACAAGAGGCCAGGCGTCAGTCGAAAAAGTTCCACTAATTACAATACTCAGGAGTTTGGTAAAGAAAAACAGAGCCGCAACGATAGTAACCGTTACAAGCAGGAAAGTCGGAAGTTTTCCCCATTTTGCATCATAGATCATCAAAATCCACATCAATACAAAACCGACAACTAGAAGAGTAAGGTTCACAAAATATAAAACAATGCCCCAATTAAAAGAATAAATACTAATTATATCAGGCCAGATGAAGAATCCAAGAATTAGAAAAACTGCTCCTAGTGATAGTTCTGAGAGAATTTCGGCGAGGCCGATTTTTTTGCCACATTTTTTGCATTTGCCGCGGAGGAAAATCCAGGAGAGAATTGGAATATTTTCGGTGGCGCTAAGTTGATGGCCGCAAGATAGACAAACTGATCGATTGCCGACGGTTTTGCCATTAATCTTCTTTTTGCCCGATTCTTTCAGATGAATTCGCCAAGCTTGGCAACAAGCAAAACTCCCAAGCACAGCTCCCATCAGGAAAAAGAATATCAAGAATAGGATTTTTGCGACTTCTATATTCATATTATTATAATAGCATCTCTGGGGTGGATTTTGAGAAAAATGAAAAATTAGCATAAACTTCTTGCAATCCAGAATAAAATGTCGTATTATTAGTGTAAGCGTTTTATTAATTTAAGGTATAAAAGCCGCGCTATAAGAGAGGATTTTATGTCAAAACAACTAACAAATAATAAAAAAGGCTTTACGATCATCGAGGTCGTCCTCGTGCTCGCTATTGCCGGTCTAATTTTCTTAATGGTGTTCACAGCACTTCCAGCAATGCAGAGATCACAGCGTGACACTGCTCGTCGCGACGATTTGGCTCGTTTCTTGACCCAGATCACTAACTATCAGACTAACAACCGTGGCAAATTGCCAGGCACAGGTGCTACAGATGGCGCTACTATGGCTAAGAACTATGCCAACTTTATTATCAACTACCTCTGGGCTGGTGGTGATCAATTTACCGATCCAGATGGCGAGCTATACCAAATTGGCGGTGCTTGTGTAAAATACGGTAGCGATACTAGTAAATGGGGTACAGCTAACTGTACTGGTGGCGGTATCAGCGCAGAATCTACTACTGTTGCTAAACTCCCAGAGACAAATCCACTTGTCAAAAACGTAGCAGCTGCTGACTGGGATGGTTCTACTACCCCTACTGCAGACCAGATTCTCAATGCAAGTGCTTCTAACAACGAATTCTCTCACGCGATCTTTATCTATCAGTATGCTAAGTGTGACGGTGAATCCGTTACCGAAGGCACTGGTGCGCGTAATCTAGCCATCCAATTCAAGCTAGAAGGTGGTGGTATTTACTGTGGTGCCGTCTAAGGCATTTCCCTTCGTCGCAAAACTGGAATTTGTTTAAAACAAAAACCAGAAAAAGAAAACCCCTCCTTTGCGGAGGGTTTTCTGATTGTCGGTTTTTTGTTGTAGAGATCGATGATCTCGAGAGTCCTATTCCTGATTAGGCTTCTGCAAGCGATAATAAATACTTGGCGCAAAGCGGACAGGGGCTAGAGCCTTCTGCGCAACCTTTTCCATACGGATTAGATTCTTATTGCCAAATACTTTTTTCATCCTAGCAGAACGGAAGTTAGAGACAGATAATACCTTCTCAATCTTGAATCCAGTGTTTCTGAACAAGTCTTCCATGTACTTTGGATGGTAATTATAGAATCCATCTTTATCTACATCGGATAGATTTGCTACACTGCGATCAAATGGGGAAATATCAGTCTTGCCACGCCAGTAGCGCATCATACGAGGTAGAGTTTTCTTGTTAGCTACTTCTATCACGGCGACGCCGCCAGGCTTCAAGATACGATAAAGCTCGGCTAGGACTTTGTCCATATCCTTGAAGTGATGGGTAGCGCGCACCATCAGGAGCGCAGTAAACTCATTTTCCTTGAATGGGAGCTTATAAATATCGCCTTGGATGGTATTCAACTTTTTACCATATTTTTTCTTGGCGTCATCTAGCTCGGTCTGACTGTAGTCAAACAAAGTAGCACTCTTCGATCTTGGGATATATTCATCGGCCAAGCGACCATAACCGCCAGCGATATCAACAAAGTTCTCCATTTCTTTAGGGAGAAGCTTGCGGATGGCCATGCGGTCGGCCATATCTTCGTACTTACGGTCGGCATCTTCCCAGAAGATTTTTTTGTAGTCGTATCCATTGTAATCAGAGATGACTTTTTTAGAAGACGTCTTCTTTGTGTTGGATTTTTTTGCCATAATCAGATTACCGTGTATATTTCTCGTTTAGGTCTGAGTAATCGTATAGCTCGTCTTCTTCAAACCAGAGAGCAAGCTCTTTTTTGGCTTCTTCTGGGGTGGCAGACGCGTGAACCAAGTTAGGAACACCCATCTTCTTAGCATCGGAATAACCATAGCTCATGTGTGCGAAGTCGCCACGGATGGTACCCATATCTGCAGACTTTGGCTCGGTAGGGCCGACAATCTTGCGAACGAGTGGAATAGCCTCGATACCTTCTAGACACATTGCGATAACTGGACCAGTCATCATATATTGAACATTGTAACGGAAGATATCTTCGCCGTGACGAGTAATCATCTGACCAACATCTTCGTAGTGTTTGTAATATAGATCTTCACCTGGCATGACCATTTTCATACCAACGATTTTTAGACCAACGCGCTCAAAACGGTGGATGATTTCGCCAACGATACCACGCTGGACTGCATCAGGTTTTAGCACGACTAGGCTCCTCTGGATGAGGTCTTTTTCTTTGCCGGCGGTTTTCTTTGATTTTTCTGCCATAAAAAACTCCTTATAAACTTCATTCCATTATATCATACTAATAGAGTATAATATAGATATGAAAGACGTTTATGTTATAGATCTCATTCAGGATTTTCTAGAGCATATAGAAATCGAAAAAGGAAGGTCACTCAATACCGTCCGCAATTATGAGCTGTATCTTAATCGTTTTTATGAAATCTGTTCCGAAGATTTGGACCACGAGTTAAAACCGGGCGAGATTGACGAAGAAATGCTACGCAAATTCCGCCTCAAACTCAATCGCCTAGAGGATGAAAAGCACAATCGTCTCACACCTCAGACCCAGGCGTATTATCTAATAGCCTTGCGTGGGTTCCTCAAATATTTGGCTCGACGCGAGATAAAATCTCTCGATCCGTCTCTGGTGGATTTGCCACGCACACATCGTCCGCAGGTAACATTTCTCCATTATGACGAAGTCCAGGCGATGCTTGACGAAATCGACCTAAATACCGAAACTGGCCTGCGCGACAGAGCGATTATCGAGCTGCTTTTCTCTGGAGGTTTGCGTGTATCAGAGCTCTGCAATCTCAACCGTGATGATATTAACCTAGAGAGAAAAGAATTCGTGGTGCGTGGAAAGGGGAGCAAAGATCGTCCGATTTTCATCGATGATTCTGCGGCTAGCCGGGTGAAGGATTATCTGGCGGTGCGTCATGATTCTTTGCCAGCATTATTTCTAAATAATAGTCGCAATCAGGGAACTACTGATACCAAAGGTGACTACAGGCGTCTGACTCCACGCAGTATTGAACGCATTATCGAAAAATACACTAAGGCAGCTGGAATCACCAAGCATGTCACTCCGCACACTTTGCGCCATAGTTTTGCTACGGACTTACTGATGAACGGAGCAGATTTGCGTTCGGTCCAGTCGCTACTCGGGCATAGCAATATCTCTACTACTCAGATTTATACTCATATTACCGATACGCATCTAAAGGATGTTCACAAAAAATATCATTCAGAGACGAATTAGAGTATAATAAGCTTATGGCAGAATTGCATTTTGATGGACAACGCGAGGGCGAAAGAGTGCTATTTACCTTTCGTAGGCATTTTTCTACTGCCAAGCGAGGAATTTTCTTTTTGATTTTTATGACAGCTGCTGGGGTAGTGCCAATGTTTCTCTGGCAAAATGATGTCCGGATGCTCTGGGTGTTGCTCGGCTGTATTGCAGTGGGGTTGATGGGGCTAGGATATTCATATCTGATGTGGTATTTTTCTATCTACATTGTAACTAACGAACGCATCCGTCAGATTTTGCAAAAAGGTCTGTTCAAAAAATCCGTGGTAGATCTGGGCCTAGATAAAATTCAGAGTGTCTCTGTGGTAACACCAGGGGTAATGGCTGGAATATCTGGCTATGGGACGATTTTGATTCAGACTGGCGTGGGTGATTTGGTGATTTCTCAGGTGCCAAAACCAGAGAAGATTCACAATAAGCTCCAGAATGCAATCAAGGTTGCCGAAGAAGGTAGCTAGGTCAATATGATATAATATAGGTATAATATGCCAAAAGTAACCAAGAAGATTAAAGAGAAGTTTTCAAAAGAAGAAGAACTTCACAAGACCGAAAAAGAAAAACTTGACGAGCGCCGCGAGGAAATCCTAGCGCAGGGCCGCAAGTTCAAATATCCAATGCAGTTTGCTAAGCACCGCTTGGTGTTTATTACGATTGCGATTGCTTTTGTGGCGCTAGTTGGCGCAGCAGTTTTTGGCTGGGTTACTCTATACAAGAACCAGAGTACTAGCGATGTGGTCTATCGTATTACCACAGTTTTACCAGTGCCAGTTGCCAAGGTGGATGGCGAAAATGTGAGATTCTCTGATTATTTGATGATTTATCGTAGCAGTATTATGCCAGTGGAGCAGCAAAACGGTTCGGCCGATGCAAAAGACGACGATACCGAGAGCATCCGCAAATTCTACAAACGCTCCGCTTTGGCTGAGGCCGAGAGATACGCACTAGCCCAAAAAATTGGCAAAGAAAAAGGCATCGTGATAGACAAAGACATGATTGAAAAATCATTCAATGAACACTTAAAAATTGGCGGTGCAGAGCGTAGCGAAGAGAGCTTCCTAAAAGTATTGAAGGACAACTTTGGCCTCGATAAAAAAGAATACCAGAGAATGCTTTATCTATCATTAATGGAAGTAGAAGTATCTAAGAAGATTGATACCGATGCGACCGAAAAAACCGACAAAGCTGCCAAGATGCTCAAAGAAAACGGTGGAGATTTCCATGCGGTAGCAGAAGAA
>JAFWEB010000086.1 GCA_017515925.1 Candidatus Saccharimonadota bacterium
ATCCAATTTACCGCCATATCGCGCAAAGATTAATACGCGGAATCCTTTTTTGGTGTATTTTTCTATCTGTTTACGGAATTTGTCAAAATCATCTCTCAAAATAAACTCTGGTGCACCGAGTACATAGCTCTTTCCAGAAATCTCGGCGGCGCTGTATTTGAATTCAGAGGAGAACCCAAAGGTTTGGTCAGCTTTTTTAGTAGTTTTCTTGAAATAATCTTTCAGAGCTTTCATCGTGGTGGTATCGGCTGAAAGGGAAGAAACAAAAGTGGAAATCACGGGTTTTATTTCTGATTCTTTGGCTAAATATTCTACATCTGTAACGGACATATCTGGACTAGTGACGGTACCGGTTTTATCTACGCAGAGTACATCCACGCGAGCAAGAGTTTCGATACATTTCATTTCGTGGACTAGGACCTTGTTTTTGGCTAGTCTCATGGCAGAAATTGCTAGTGCGACGGATGCTAACAAGAATAATCCCTCTGGAATCATACCAATCACCGCGGCGGATGCACCTTGGACGGATGGGAGTAGCTCATTGTGGTTAATAAAGAATTGACGGGAAAAGAGCAGTAAACCTACAGGGATGATAGCAATACCTGCTACTTTTACTAATTTGTTTAGGCTTTTAATGATTTCTGACTGTTCACCGGTTTTAATCACTTTGGCCTGTAATGTTAGTTGGGAAGCATAGGAGTCTGCACCAACTTTGGTCAGTCTCGCCACACATTCACCAGAGACGATGAAAGATCCAGACATCAACTCGCCACCTTTTTTCTTCTGTACTTCGTCTGCCTCACCAGTGAGGAGGGATTCATTGACGGAAACTACGCCATCGAGGATTTCGGCATCAGCTGGGATTTCATTGCCGGCTCTAAAAATTACGATATCATCTAAAACCAATTCGTGTACAGGGACCTTCTGTTCTGTACCATCACGAATAGCAGAAGCCTCACGCGCTGATGTGATAGTTAATTTCTCTAAAGTTTTCTTGGAGCGCATCTCTTGGACTACACCAATCAAGGTATTTGCGAGAATAACAGGGACAAATGTTAGACTGCGGATATCACCCACTAGCAACAAAATTATAGCCAGCCCAGCAAAAACCGCATTAAAATAAGTAAATGTGTTATCAAAGATAATCTGGCGAGTAGTCTTGAAGGGGGCTTTTACAGAGATGTTTGCTTGGCCAGCTTTAATTCGGCGAGCAACTTCATCATTGGAAAGTCCTTCAAAATTAGAAATAGACATATGGAGTATTATAGCATATTAGGTAATCGTGGAGGCGAGAGGATGATTGCAACATCCTCAGTGCTTAGAGCCTCCAGATTAGGATCGAGTGGCAGAGACTTCGTCTCTATAAATACCTTAGAAATTAAAAATAACAGAGCAAGCTCTGTATTTTCAATTTCTGCGGTCTTTAGAAACGCTACGCGTTTCTGCCACTCTTTCATAACCTGGCGGAAGCGAGAGGATTCGAACCTCCGGTACGGTTGCCCGCACACACGCTTTCCAAGCGTGCTCCTTAAACCACTCGGACACACTTCCAACCGATCCTGACTGAAGCACAAAACACACTTCCGTCTCAATAGATAATAACATATTTTTATCAGATTGAGAAGTCTGGTCTTTTCATGTATAATGAAAACAGATTACTCAGAAAGGGGGGATTAGTATGAGTTGCACATTGTTAGAGTTGACCAGAGTAGAAGAAGGCGTAGGAAAAGAAGATATTG
>JAFWEB010000087.1 GCA_017515925.1 Candidatus Saccharimonadota bacterium
CAGCGAAGCCGTATTAGTCCAAAAATCCATCCACTTCCCAGATGAAACTACCTATGCACTGCACGGCCAAGCCAAGTTAGCTGGTATGAATATGATTGTTCTCGTTAACGGCAGTACAGCATCCGCCTCAGAAATCGTCGCTGGCGCACTCAAAGAATACCACAAAGCCACAATCCTAGGTGAAAAAACCTACGGTAAAGGCGTAGTCCAATCCCTGATTAATCTTTCCAATGGTACAATGCTCAAAGTCACCACTGCTCACTGGTACACGCCAAATGGCGATACTATTAATAATACCGGTATTTCACCAGACAAAGAAGTCGTCCGCACCTATGACGACATCAATAAAAACCGTGATCCACAGCTTGACGCCGCACTAGCAATGTAAAAATCATCGAAAAGTGATATAATAATTATAATTATGCAAGTAAAAGTTTATTCTACTAGTTGGTGCCCATACTGCCACGCCGAAATGGATTGGTTAGATGAGCTTGGTGTCAAATACGAAGAAGTTGATGCCGAAGACATGAATCTATCTTCTATCCCAGTCACAGAAATCGGTGACAAAAAAATTGTCGGCTTTGATCGTCCTGCAATTCTCAAGGCATTAAAAGAAGCAGGGATTTATAAGAAATGAAACAGAATTTGCTCTTTATACATGGTTTTCGTGGAAATAACTTGGGCCTACAAAAAGTTACCGAAGAAAACTTCCCTAGTAGTAAATTCAATGTTTTCTCCTTAGATATTCCACCTGCCGGTGGTAAAACTATTGAGAAATTCGACGCACATCATTATGCTAGATTTATCGCAAAATTTATCAGAGAAAACGAGATAGAAAAGCCAGTTATCATTGGTCATTCCATGGGCTCTATCGTAGCCGCAGCCGTGGCAGAACGATACCCAGAGCTAATTGCAGACAAGATTATCTTTATGTCTCCAATCTCCACCAAGCCAGCCAAACCATTCAAAATGCTTGTCCCGCTCTCTATTATGCTGCCAAATAAGATGATTAGTTATATCACCACCACTTATCTTTTTATTCCAAAAGATAAAGACCTTAGAAAAGACACCATGAAAACCGCAATTGAGTGCGGCGCAGATTATACTACTAAAAAAGATGTTCTTCGCTCCGCTAAATTCTCTATTTCCTACAGTATTGAAGATTTTGAAATCAAGCAAAAAACCTGTTTCATTTGTGGAGAAAAAGATCGCCTCATTCCGAAATCAAAAACAGAGAAAGTCGCCAAACAGTTTAACGGTGAAGTTCACTACATTAAGAATGCTGGACATCTAATTAATTACGAAACGCCAAAAGAAGTCGCAAAAATAATCAAGAAATTTATTAGTGAGAAATAGCAGCAATTGCTTTTTTATAAATCTCTACAAATTGATCTAGGGTATAGTTAAGGTCGTGTTTTTTAGAAATCTCTATGCTGCCTTTGCTATATTCTTTTTGTAGCTTTTTATCAGATAGAATCTTTTTCATAGCTCTAGCTATGCCATTCACATCGTCTGGCTTACAGAGAATACCATTTTTCTTGTTTTGACAGAGTTCTTTGACAGCGCCAGCATCTACCGCAATGAGAGGAAGTCCTACGGCGGCGGCTTCAATCAGAACTATGCCCTGGGTTTCGGTTTCACTAGCCGTTGCAAAAAGTGTGCCAGAACGATAAATCTCTACTGTTTCAGGTGGCATAATTTTGCCGAGGAAGCGAATTTGCTTATCTAAGCCACGCTCCTTGACATCTTTTTCTAGGCTATTTCTAGCAATACCATCACCTACAATTACAAACTCTGATTTTGGAAAATCTTTCATTATTTTGGCGTAGGCATCGATAACTACATCTATACTTTTTTCTGGATCTACACGCCCAATATAAACAATACGCGGCTGATCTGGATCTATGCCGTATTTTTTACAAACACTTAGCTTTGGCTCGGCCGGATAATACTGGGATAAATCTATACCATTAGACAAAGCCTGAACCTTAACCCTGAATCTCCAGCTACGCTTTGGTACGAGGTCGTGAATCGCCATTTCGGTCGGCATGGTAGCAAACTCACCATTCTTCATATAATTATTCAAATAAGCCTTTACAATGGCGTCTACAGGCTTTTTAAATGGCCTGAGCAGCTTGAATTGATCTGTGTAATTATCTGGATATGAATGGCCTGTAGAAACAAAAGGAACACTGTTTTTATTAGCATAATGCGCTGCCGCAATGCCGATTGTCCCGGCTTGTTGTGAATGGATTACTTCGGGCTTAAATTTGTTTAAAACTTTTTTCATCTCACGGTATGGGACATTTGCCATCCACATACCATTTTTATAGGCTACGCGTGGCATCTTGACACCGAGCACCTTTTTTTCTTCTGGAATTTCATGAATCTGATCAGGATAAAAAGGGAAGCGCTTGGATGAGAGATATA
>JAFWEB010000088.1 GCA_017515925.1 Candidatus Saccharimonadota bacterium
AAAAATGAAACGAAGTATTTCATTTTTATGGAACTTAGAGCTAATTTTGACGAGGCGGAAAGCAAGTACAAAATGGAAAACAGAATACTAATGAGTGAGTAACAGGATGCCAGAGAAAAGCTATTTCTTGTGTGTCTTTTTCCCTCGTCCCCTAACAAACAAATACACCACCAAACTCAGGGTAAATACGCCAATCGCAACAGAGATGATGATGGTATTGCCCATAAATGATTCTGGCGACAAGAAGATAGAACCGAGACTAGATGTAGAGATGACATTAGAGCTAGGATCTGATTCTACGCCCAGAGGTTTGGCGTATTCGCCGGATTCATCATTTGGATCGGCTTTGGCAATGGTAGGGTCTTCACGAACCTTTTCCTCTGCAGCTATGCGAGTTGCGTCTGGTTTTACGAATTCGATATTATCAGAAACGGTGATGACCTCTTGTTTGCCAGCATCGGTAGATGTGAGAATTGATACCTTGTCGCTGACTTCGCCATCAGAAGAAGGAGAGACAATGTAGCGGAAATAGACTGTGTCGGTGGCGGTTCCCTCTTTGCCGACATAGATGTTGTTTTCTAGCTTGGAACCATCGTCTTTGTTGGATGGCTCGGAGATTTTTGAATCATTCCAAGATTTGGTCTCGCTATCGGAATAGCTATATTCTAGCGAGTTATTAGCTAGCGAAACAAAACCATCTTTTTCGCCATTCTTTACATAAGAAGCCAAGTGAGTGATGTTGGCAGAATGGCTGCTATCAGTATTCTTTACCTTGACGGTATATTCTACATAACTATTATTGATAACTCTAGATGATACGCTGGTTTCTAGCTTTTCTTGAGCGGCTAGAGAATGCCATGATTCTGGGACACCTTCGGTATTAGCCAGTATATTATCTTCTACTGTAGTTGCGATATTGGTAACTGAAAAAGTAGCAAATCCAGCAAAAGCCAAAAAAGCCAGCAAAACTGCTGCCATTGCAATACGAGAAGTTTTCATAGAATTCTGTTTTTTTCTACTACATTTGGATTGCAAATCTGGATTGCTCATGCTTATATTTTATGACTTTTTATCTTTTTTAGCAATAGAGTTATTCAGCTTGTTGTCGTCGGCTAGATCTTGGACCACCTTGCGGATGGTTTTGCTCTTTTTCCTGGTCCCATATTGACGACCAAGAAGCTTCATTATTGCATCTTGCTGCCAATAAATAATTGCAAGTAGTAACACGCCCAACACCGAAAGAACTGCTACTAGTCCATAATTTCCTTCTCCTAATCCCATGCCAATGTAATTGTTGCCAATCACAGCCGGAAGCCTACCAACGGCAAAAATCAAAACCAAGCGTTTAATAGGTACTTTGGTCAAACCCGCCAGATAACAGACTACATCATCTGGCAAACCAGGAATCAGGAAAATCGCAAATAGAATCAAAGATGCGCGTTTGCTATTGAGCACAAAATCGAATTTTTCCAGAGATTCTTTTTTGACAAATTTCTCAACAAAAGAACGCCCAAATTTGCGAGAAATCCAAAAGACCAGCGTAGCGCCAATCGTCGCGCCAATAGTAGTCCAGAGAACACCCCACCAGCCAAAAACTAATCCACCGATTCCACCTACCAGATTGCCCGGAATCGGAGCAACTACTGTCTGTGTAATTTGTAGCACAATATAGGCCAGTGGCGCCAGCGGACCAAGATCATTTACGATTTTGAGCATTTCTTCTCGATTAGAGAAAAACTGAGTCATCGGACCTTTGGCAATAATATCCCAAAGGATATAACAAATCAGCACCAAAATAATGGCGCCGATAATACCGTATTTGATTTTTTGTTCGCGAGATAATTTTGGTAGTTTATTTGGCATATTCTATCGCCCTAGTTTCCCTAATCACGTTCACCTTGATGATACCAGGATAGGACATAGTTGCCTCAATTTTGTCAGCAATATCACGAGCAAGTTTCAGAGCAGTTAGATCATCAATCTGCTTTGGCTCTACAATCACACGCACCTCACGGCCAGCAGAAATTGCATAGGCTTTGTCGATGCCTGGGAATGAAGTAGCAATGTTTTCTAGGTCGCGCATGCGCTCTGCAAAGTTCTCGGCAGAAATATTGCGTGCGCCAGGACGAGCGGCAGAAATTGCATCACAAATCTTGACGATTACAGCTTCTGGAGTAGTAGGCTCGATGTCGTCGTGGTGAGCTGCGATAGCGTGGACGATTTCATCGCTCATACCATATTTCTTGGCGAGCTCTGCACCGATATCAGCGTGTTTGCCCTCAATTTTGTGAGTGACGGCTTTGCCCATATCGTGGAAGAGTGTAGCAGTCTTAGCAATGCGTTTGTCTGCACCGATTTCTTCGGCAATCATACCTGCCATGTGTGCCATCTCTACTGAGTGTAGAAGCACATTCTGACCATAGGATGTACGGAATTTTAACTCACCAAGTAGATGGACTAATTCGCGTGGGATACCAACTAGGCCTACTTCGCGCACGGCATCTTCACCGGCACGGACGACTTCTTTTTCGATTTCTTTTTCGCCTTTGGCGACGGCTTCTTCGATACTAGATGGATTAATGCGGCCATCTTTCATCAAACGCTCCAAAGCGTAACGAGCAACTTGGCGACGAATTGGGTCAAAGCTAGATAGAACTACCATGCCTGGGGTATCGTCTACCATGATGTCTACGCCAGTAGCGCGCTGCAAAGCCTGAATATTGCGACCTTCCTTACCAATGATGCGGCCTTTCATTTCGTCATCAGGAAGTTTAAGAGCGGTGATGGTGCGATCTGCAGTTACTTCAGAACTCATGCGCTCCATTGCAGTAAGCAGGATTGCCTGTGCGGTTTCATCGACATCGTGTTTGATTTCCTTTTGCTCTTTGGCGACCAAATTCACAAGATCGGTCTTGATGTCGTTTTCGGTCATTTTCATGAGCTTGTCACGAGCATCGGCCTTAGACAAGCCGGCGATTTTTTCTAGTTTTTCGTGCTGCTTGGTGCGGATGTCACGAATCTCGCCCTTCAAACTTTCGATTTCTTTTTCTTGCTTGATCAAATTTTCAGTCTTTTTCTCGATTTGATCTAGCTTGCTATCGAGAGTAGTTTCGCGCTCGGCGAGGCGATTCTCGGTTTTCTTCCATTCTTTGCGGCGTTCGTTTTCTTCGTTCTTTGATTTCTCGGCAATATCGACTGCTTCTTTGCGAGCTTTAGAAACGATATCAGAAGCCTCGTTTTTGGCCTTGCGAACTAAATCATCCGCTTTGTTTTTACCACCGTTTTCGTTCTTTTTGTTGTATACAAAAACTGAACCTGCACCAGCGCCAATACCGGCGATAGCAGCAATTATGATTATGGCTATATCCATAATAAACCTTTCTAATTTGCTAGTATTTTCCTGATACTAGCGGGTTAACAAATAATATAAAATAATAAATTTCCGCTCTTATTATACCACAAAATCGAGAGTTTTGGGAGATTTTACTGATAGTGAGCAATCGTAGAAATCATGTCTTTGATGCTCTGGGTGGCAGCTTCTTCTAGGCCTTGCTCGGCAGCATCCTGAGAGAAATGACCTTCTGGTGCTACATAGAAGTAATTATAATCATCGTATGTGAAAATCTTCTGACCAAAGTTCTTGTTGGTGTTTTTGTCGACATCACCCTCACTTACTGCGACCCTCGTCACACAGCCGAGACCATTTTGGTTCTGATCGATGTCAGCAAATCCAGGTAGCATCTTGATGCCAGACTTGTGTCCAGTGAAACAAATTTGTGGACGATATTTCTGGTCAAGTGTGAATGAAACATTTTCGAGGTCGTCTGGGATCTTGAACTTGATTCCCCATTCAGGCAAATAAATAGTGCCAGCTACAGAATTATAATCTGGAACTGCATCAACAGAATTGATAGTTGTGCCGGTATCTTCTTCAACTTTTTTAATGATGCTGTCAGCAACTTTTAGCTGGTTCTGAGCCTTTTGCAATTTGTTAGAAACATCAATATTAGAAATCAGACTCCAAATACCAAGGATAATACCGATAAAAGCTAGTGCGCCAAACACTACAGACAAAGTAACAAAGAGCTTGGTCTTTTTCTGCTCTGGAGTGAGTGTAGGAGCGGTGTTATTTGTGAGGGTCTGGGTAGGAGCAGCGGCTTGGCCGACTGGAATATTTGGAGCTTTCATACCGTCAAAATGTGTAGGCGCTAGAATTGGAGACTCTAGATTGACGCCAGTATTATTTAGAACTGGCTGATTTTGACCCTGGTCGCTGAGCGAAGCGGTCTGGGCAGGTTGATAGTCTGGTGTCTCTACGGCAGGCGGGATCTGTGGATCTAGGCTAGGTGAGGCAGAAGCAGCAGGATTAGCAGCAGGCTGGTCTGGCTGAGGATTCTGGCTAGGTCTAGCCGAAGGTTGGGGTGCGAATGGTTGCATATTATTATCCATTAAAAAGTCTCCATATTTATGTTTCTATTATAGTTTTTTTGCGTGAGAATTACAAGTGAAAAAACATAGATTTTCGCTGTTGCAAGCATAAGCTTCTTGACAATTCCGGCAATTTATGATACACTCTATTTATGAACCTCTTCACCGAAGCGGAATTAATTTCTTTTGGGCGCGATCTAGGCAAGAAATTTGCCAAGGAAATGTTTAAAAATCCCCGTCCAATTGTTGTTGAACTTGTGGGCGATGTGGGTGTAGGCAAAACCACTCTTACTCGTGGCATTGCCGAAGGGCTGGGTGTAGACAAGCCTATTACTTCTCCTAGTTTTACTATCTGCAAACGCTATGGTTTCTATGACAAAAACTCAAAAATAAGCGGTGTTGATATGCTAATTGATCCAGTTTATTTCTATTTAAATCATTACGATTTTTACCGTCTAGATGATCCTGGACTGATGAGCGAAGATTTGGCCGAATCAATCTCGAATGACCATACTATCACTATCATCGAATGGGGCGAATCTGTAGCTGATGTGCTGCCAAAAGATCACATTACTTTCCATATTTCCTTGAACGATGATGGCTCGCGCACAATTGTCGAATCTACCAAAAAGGAGTCCAAATGAAGCTCTACCTAGATACTTCTACACCTACCTGTATTTTACGTTTGGATGACACAGAATATACCGCTGAGCTAGGTCGCGATATGGCAGAAAAACTGCACGAATTTATCGCCGAAAAACTCAAAGAAAACGGCAAGGTTTGGCACGATATCTCAGAAATTACTTTTATGTCTGGCCCAGGTAGTTTTACTGGACTCAGAATTGGCGCGAGTGTAGTCAATACGCTAGCCGACCAACTCCAGATTCCACTTTTTGATCACCACGGCAAAAAACACCCAGTGATAATTCCAGAATACGGCAGGCCAGCCAATATCTCTAAACCACGCAAATAATTAAATCACGCGAGATACTTCTTCGAGTGTGGTTTCGCCCTTCAATGCGGCGATTAAACCTTTTTGTTCAAGTGTCAGCATGCCATTTTCTTTGGCGGCTTTTTCTATCGCGGATGTATTGATATCAGTCACATCACCACGGATGAACTCTTGGATTTTTTCTGAGACGATTAATTGCTCCATGATCACAGTGCGGCCCTTGTAGCCAAATGGCACATCTTCGGTTTCTACTGGCTGGTAGAGTGTGATATTATTCAAATCTACACCATGCTTTGCCAAGGTTTCTGGTGACACCCCCTCGAATGCTTTTCTAATATATTTGACCGTAGCTTCATCTGGCTGGTATGGTTTTTTGGTATCAGCCAGTTTTCTGACCAAGCGCTGGGCAATTACCAAGCGGACAGATGATGAGAAAATTGGATTTGTACCGATCATATCAATCATACGAGCAAATGCTGCGGAAGTTGAGTTAGCGTGGAATGATGAGAGCACTAAGTGACCGGTGATAGATGCTTGGATGGCAGTCTTAGCAGTATCAGCATCGCGAATCTCACCAACCATCACGACATCTGGGTCTAGACGTAGGACCGAGCGAAGGCCATCGGCAAACGATCCACCCTCGGTAGTATTGATCGGAATCTGGGAAATGCCAGTAATGCCATACTCGATTGGATCCTCTAGAGTGATAATTTTGCGGTCTGTGGTATTAAGTGCATTGATAATTGAATAGAGTGTAGTAGATTTACCAGAACCAGTAGGGCCCACCATCAAGACTAGGCCGCGTGGGTGAGAGATTACTTCGTCAACCTCAGCACGCTCCTCTTCGCCAAGGCCTAGCAAATCTAGATTGAGCAATGTCTCGTCAAAATTGAACAAACGAAGCACTGCATCTTGACCATACATGGTAGGAATCATCTCGACACGGATGTTGAGCAAGTGCGTGGTGCCGTCGCGGTAAATATCCATCTGCATGTGGCCGGACTGTGGAGTGCGAGCTGCAGTGGATACATTTGCTCTGGAGCTAAGTTCGCCCATAAATACACGGTAACGATCTTTGTTAATCGTAGCAACTGGATGAAGAAGACCATCTACACGCATACGTAAACGAATTGAATCGCGCATATTCTCGATGTGGATATCGGATGCACCGAGCTTGTCAGCCTGGTCTAGAAGATAATCAAAAACTTTGTCGGTAGAGACTTCGTTCAATACTTTGCTCACGCTGGCTAGAGTCTCGGAATCGCCCTCGCCGGCAATAGTGATGTCGTCGTATTCGGTTTCCTGTGGCGGATCATAGCGCAAAATGAAAACCTTGTATGCGGAATCGGAAATCAAGAAGAAATTAACTCTCTCGCCACGATCGGAATATTCCTTGCCCTTGGCATCGATGATACTACGTGGAGTCTGGCTAGTCACCATAAATTGGAAACGTTCACCATCGCCGCCCTTTTGGAGTGGAATCATGAAATACTTATGCATATCCTGCTTTGTCATCAAATTATCAACAAGCGGGATGTCTTTTTCAAAATTGCGAGTATCTAGATATGGGAGGCCTAACAACCTAGCACGGGTCGCGGTAGCTTCTTCTTCGTTCGCTCGCCTTTTTCTTTGTATTTCTTGCTCATCCATTTCGTTTAATTATAGCATAAACATTTTG
>JAFWEB010000089.1 GCA_017515925.1 Candidatus Saccharimonadota bacterium
GGCAGATGCTACCAAGATTAAGTCTTACCCATTTTCCTACGTCTACTCTGGCTACTACGACTGGTATACAGGTCGCTTGTACAGCCAGAGTAACGGTGGCGTCTACTGGTCCTCTACCGTAGTTAGTAGTACCAATGCTTATGGCCTGCCTACGTGGTCTTCGGGTGTTAGACCTGCCAACGCGTATAGTAAGGCGCACGGGGTCGCTGTTCGTTGCGTTAAGTTTTTAGCATCCACTCATCGACGGCACGGTGGAAGGAACGAATACTCGTCAAGTAGACGAGAATTTAAGTCATGATCACACATATTATGGAAAAGGGTGCAATAGCGATTGGGGGACCACTGGCGGTTCATATACGGCATGTTCCATCAACACGGTGACGACTGCCGATAATGAGACCCAAAGAATTGGAACCTATTACCATTTCCAAGCAGCAACTTCAGGATCTGGTTCAGATATCACTTCAGATTACGCAGTCTCTCCTGACACTTTCTGCCCTCTTGGTTGGCAGTTGCCTTACGGTAGCACGGGTGGGGATTATTATGATAAGTCTAGATCATATAAATATCTATTAAGTTCATACGATTTTGACTTTGGTGAAGATAACGCCGTCCAAATAACGCGCCTCCGATCCTATCCTTTCTCTTATATTTACTCAGGAAACTATATGTGGGGGAGTTACGGGACCCTTGCATATACAGGAATTCACGGTATCTATTGGACATCAACAAACAAAGATAACCTCAAGGCATACAGGTTTTATATGTGGGGTAAGAATCTGCTTTCATATGATGTAAATAAATTCTACGGGATGACTGTTCGTTGCGTTTCCGAATTAGTATCTGAAAAGCTCTCCATGGCATCCGCGTTCACTCATTAGTATTATGGCTTTTCATTTTTTAAAAGCGCATTTCCCCTCTGTCAAAATTATGAGTTACAGGATGCCAGAGAAAAGCTATGCTATTTTGACTTGATCTTCACCTAGCAAATCTTGCAAAGGATTAATCAATTCGTCTGAAGCCTCAATCTTAAATGGCATCTTGAGCGGTTTTTTACCTGATTCGTCCTCTAGTACCAATACAATTTCCTGCATCCCAGGGTTCAAATCACACAGGCGTTTAATCTCTGATAGCACTTCTGTATTATCTGGGTCTTTGATCAAGCAATAGAGGCGTTCTTTTCTAGGATCTTTTGGCGGATCAACATGCCTGACAGGGGTGTCATCGGTGCCGGCTGTGGAATTTGAGGCTCTCGAAGAGGTGAATTTCACGCCTGGGCCACCTGAACGGGCCTTAGAGACATTTTCAGCCGAAACCTTGGTCTTACGGCCGTATTTATTTTGCGGTGCAGCTTTTGGCTCTGGGAGTTTTGACCCTGTACTTTGATAGTTTTCTAGCATTTCATCAGAGATGACTTCTATTCCTTCTGCCAACACTTTGGCATCAGGGGAAACATTGCCATTTTTGTCCTTGGCGTTGATTCTACCCGTCACCTTGATCACATTATCTTGGACCAATTTGCCGCCATATTGCTCATAAATAGATGGGAACACGATAATTTCGGTATCTGCTTCCTTGTTCTCAATTTTGACAAAGGCCATCTTGGTACCAGATTTGGTGAGAATTGTGCGAACATCGGTGATAATGCCGCCCACTGTTACACTTTTACCATCGTTTTCAGGGGTAATCAGGCTCATTGGATGAGTATTCTCATTGAAATATGTATCATATTTGTCCAGTGGATGTGCCGAGAGATAAAGACCCATCAAATCACGCTCCCAGAGAAGTTGCTCTTTTTCGGTCGTCTTGACGGGGGCAGGTTTTAGTTCTGGTTCTGGAATAGCACCAGCTTCACCAAACATTCCAAATAGATCCATTTGCCCTGAGGCAGTATCTTTTTGACATTTGGTGCCATAGGCTTGGATTGCCTCTAGGTTAAACAGTAGATCTGAACGATCAGCGAATCTATCAAATGCTCCGGTCTTAATCGCGGCTTCCCAGGATTTTTTATTGAACTTGGTTGCATTAACGCGTTTTGCAAAATCACAAACCGAGGTAAAAGGCCCATTTTTATCACGCTCTGGGATTACAATTTCTTCTACCAGGGCTTTTCCCATACTCTTGATACCGGACAGGCCAAAACGAATCGTATTTTGACCTTTTACAATTGCAAAATCACCATAAGATTCATTGATATCAGGGCCGAGAACTTTTAGACCCATTTTTTTACATTCGCTCATCTCAATTGCTAGACGATCAGTCCATCTCATATCAGAGGTCATCAGCGCCGCCATGAAAGCATCAGGATAGTGAGCTTTCAGATACGCTGTCCAATAAGCAATCAAAGCATAACACGCGGCATGGGACTTGTTGAAACAATAGTTCGCAAAATCGAGCAGCTGCGCCCAGAATGTTTCAGCGATTTCTTCGGTCGCACCACCCACTTCGACGGCACCCTTGATGAATTTTGGCTTCAATTCCTCCATCAGCTTGACTTTCTTTTTACCCACAGCCTTACGCAAGGTATCTGATTCACCACCAGTAAATCCACACCATTCGCGGCTAATCTGCATGAACTGCTCTTGGTAAATCATGATACCATAGGTGGATTTCAATGCGTTTTCTAGACCTGGGTGGAGATATGTGATTGGCTCTTTACCGTGTTTTCTCTTAATAAAACTGTCGATAAACTGCATTGGTCCTGGACGATAAAGCGCCACCATAGCGATGATATCTTCAAATCGGGAGGCTTTTAGGTCTTTCAAATAGCGCTTCATGCCGGCAGATTCAAGCTGGAATACACCAGTCGTCTCGGCGCGTTGAAGCAATTTATAGGTTTCTTCGTCGTCTAGCGGCACAGAATACATATCCAGGTCGTTGCCATAGACTTTGCGAATCATGCGCAGCGCATTGTTAATCACGGAAAGGTTGGATAGGCCGAGGAAGTCCATTTTTAGAAGCCCTAGTTCCTCTACTTGGTTCATTGGGAATTGTGCAGCCAAGACCTCTTCGCCATCTACACCCTTTTTGCGAGCAACTTCCAGTGGTAGGAATTTTACCAAATCATCTGGTGCGATAATCACACCACAAGCATGCACACCATGCGAGCGAATCGTCCCCTCTAGCCTAGAGGCAAAATCTATCACTTCTTTGGCGGTAGGGTTGTTTTCGTATTCGTTCTTCAGATCTGGGACATCTTTGATTGCATCTTGCAAATGCACATGGTGACCCATCACTGGATCTGGTACTAGTTTGGCAATTCTATCTGATTCGGCATAAGGCACTTGGAGCACGCGCGCTACATCACGCACGGCGTTTTTGGCCATCATTTTACCAAAGGTAACGATATTTGAAACACGCCCACGGCCATATTTCTCGGTACAATACTGAATCACTTCGTCGCGACGAGTATCTTGGATATCCGTATCGATATCTGGCATCGAAATACGGTCTGGATTCAAGAAACGCTCAAAGAGCAGATCGTATTTAAGTGGATCTAGCTCGGTAATACGAAGTGCATAGGCTAGAATAGCACCAGCCGCCGAGCCACGCCCTGGTCCATAGACAATACGGCGCTTTTTACCCCAGTTGATGAAATCCTGCACGATCAAGAAATAGCCGTTATAATTCATGTCGTCAACGACTTTTAGCTCGTAATCAATGCGATCAAGCACATCTTGCCGGCCGGCTTTTTCCAAAATCTTGCGACATTCTGCCACCGACAGATCTTTAGCCTCTTCTTCGGTTTTACCACCATAACGGAATACTAGACCACGAAATACTAGCTTGTCTAGGTAAGTTTTTTCATTATCGCCTTTTGGAATACCTGGGAATTTTGGAATCAGGATTCTGCCTAGTTGCAGATCAACATTACATCTTTCGGCAATCTTCTTGGTATTGCGAATCGCATCTGGGAAATCCTTGCCCCAACGATCGATGATGTCTTGTGGCGGAATCACGTGCAGCTCAAAATCTTTGAGCGTCATTCTATTCGTATCATTCAAATTCGCCGCAGTACCAATACAGAGCAAAATCTCGTGCGCGTCTTGGTCTTCGTGTTTCAAATAGTGACCATCGCAAGTCACCACCAGAGGTAGCCCGGTGTCTTTGGCAATCTTTTGCAAACCCTCATTGATTCTCTTTTGAGTTTCCCAGTGGGTAGGTGAATCTGGGTGACCGTGGTCTTGCATCTCTAGATAGAATCGGTCTTTGAAAACCTTAGCATACCAATCTACTAATTTTCTGGCACCTTTTTCGTCACCTTCTTTTAGTCTGACAGAAATTTCCGAAGACGCACAACCCGAGAGACAAATAATCCCCTCATTATATAGTTCCATCAGTTCATGATCAATACGAGGCTTATAATAGGTACCTTCTATCTCGGCTAAAGTCATCATGCGGCACAAATTTTCGTAGCCCTGATTGTTCATTGCAAGGAGTGTAATATGAAAACGCTCTTTGTCGCGCGAGGCGTCTTTATCCTTGCGCCCACGCGCCGCCACATAAGCCTCCAAACCCAAAATTGGTTTAATCTCCGCATCATTACAAGTCTTATAAAGCTCAACTAAGCCACTCATTGTACCATGGTCGGTCACCGCAACAGCTTGCATGCCGGTAGATTTTACAAAATCTACCAAATCTGGAACTTTGGTTAAGCCATCCAACAAAGAATAATGGGTGTGATTGTGTAGATGCACAAAATCAGCCGTTGTTAGCGGCCCATCATTCCCAGACTTCTCGACCTCCTTTGCCATAAGATAATTATACCACACAAACCTCTGGCATCCTTTGTAAATTCACTTAATATATCATAGTATTTAAAAAGTAAAATGCTTATCGTTGCAATTATCTATACTGCTTGATAATATTGACTCAAACAAAAAATGCTCTCAATGACCTTTGTTAAATCCCTTTTTCAATCTACCAATTAAAATTTGTCGGAAATCAGTAAGGAGTATATATGAACGAAAAAAATTTTGATGGATGGATGGATTTGAAAGAAGAATTGCATTCTGAGGCCAGAATGCCAAGAATTTCAGAAGGTGAAATATGGTGGTGCGCTATTGGTGAAAATGTAGGAGTAGAGATTAATGGAAAGAGTAACGCCTTTTCAAGACCCGTATTAGTTCTTAAGAAATTTAGTAAACAAGGTTTTTTATGTATACCTCTCACATCACAAAAACATGAAGGAGATTGGTATGCAAAATTTATTTTTCAGGGAAAAGAACAGCATGCTGCATTATGTCAATCACGAACAATAAGCGTATCTAGATTATATAAAAAACTAGGTGATTTACCAGAATCAGATTATGATGATATTCTTTGCAAATACATAAACCTGATTCTCAAAAAGAAAAAAATATACCCTCGTTCCTAAGAAAGAGGGCGTTGCGGGTATCCCCGAATATGTATTCATTATATCAAATAATCCCGTATTAGTAAATATACTTGGTTCATCGACGGCACGGTGGCAAGTGTATATGTAAGTGGCGATCCTACAAAAAGTTTGGAACAATACAAATTCGATAGCTCTGCACGCGATATTACCTATTACGGAACTGGTTGCGATAATCAATGGGATCAAGAGAAGGCA
>JAFWEB010000090.1 GCA_017515925.1 Candidatus Saccharimonadota bacterium
TCAGCTGTCTCCCATGCAGCATAAATTTCTGGCTCAAATTCCCCCGGTTCATAAGAACTCGCAAATTTCATCAAAAATCTCCATTTATCTCTTTTTATTTTACCATATTTTTAAGAGTAGTGCAGAAGTTGTGCTATAATGACAACAGTTTAGAGTTAGAGACTTAAATTTAGCTAGCAAATTAAAAGGGAGGTGATTATAGATGTCGCTAAGTACATGGGAATATGATACTAGCAATTGGGAAATTGAACGCGTTCCCGCCAAGCTAGTCAACAAACGATGCGAAATAATCTGCTTCACGGATAAAACCCAATTGTATCACAATGTTGGCATCGTCAATGCTTCAAATAAAGATCTATTTTGTAGCGCAATTTATCAAGTAGGCAAGCGTGAATTTGTCTTGGTTTATTCTCCCGGCGATTACATTGAACATATCGCTTGGGATGAAAAGATGATAAAAACGCCACTTTTCTACGAAGCATTGGTCGGCACAGTCAAGAAATTAGGAGATTCTAATGTCTTCTTGATGGGCAGCAAAGTTTTGCCGGATTATTATCTGGCGGACAAGAGAAACACTCTGAAACGGATTCTGCTCTCAATCTTGCCTTTCCAAAAACTCAACGATTACCCTAAGGTGAATATGTCTATTAGCATAGAACAATCTTTTGCAGTGATAGAAACATTCGTCGCTGCTAGAGAAGATTGGCCAGAGCTTTATGGCAAATTCATTATCACGGAAGAGCAGCTAAAGAGTCTTGGAGTTTCGCCCGCCTTGGTCAATACAGTTGAATGCTACTTAAGAGACGAGGCTGGCAACAAACTGACGCTAAAGGAAATTGATAATTTCGCCGCATTCGCTGAGTTTGTAGAGAATTCTTATCTCAAAGAATATGAAGCCATAAAACATTATGAAGGAAACGGTGGATATTATATTAATGGCGAAAAAGCTCACAGTACTATTGACCTTTGGGAAGATACAGAGAAGGCTGCAAAAATAATGGCTTCTGTCAACAATCTAGATATTTGGAACACGGGCTGGGGACTATGTGAAGTAATCGGCTCTACGGTAGACAACGAAAATTTCAAAATCGTAGTTGCAGACGATAAGCTTATCATCATCGAGCATCGCAAGAAAGGAGACTACTATCATTTAGTAGAAACATTCATGAACTGTCTTGGCATCCGCCAAGTCAAAGAGCGAGTATTTGTAGGCGTATTCCAAAAATGTCTCTGCAAAATCAAGGGCGATACCTACGAAGAGCAATTATTTTTAAGAGAAATTAAGGAATATGTTTCTGGTGATGGCTTTTCCATCCAAGCTGATGATTCTACGCTAATCATCAATCGCAAGAGCCAAATTTCGGAGAGCTTGATAGAATTCCAGTGCCCTACACTGCGTGATCCATACTCTCTGAAAAAAGGTCAGCTCACCTGTAACGATTTAGGCAATCGTCTATTACTAAAGCGGATATACAGCTCTGCGGGACTCTTTGATGTCGTGAGGATTAGTTCTACTGATTATCATTCATTCATAAGCAATCCGCCCTACATCTTAGCTCTGGCCGAGGTAGACAGCAAAAATCTTTTCGGCAAAGTCTATAACTCTTACACTGACAGCACCTTTAGCGGGATTAAAACAGTCAAGGAAGCAGAACAACTGCTGGCCCAGACTGCAAAATGGCACGATATTGCCATGTATCATATCTCGCAAATTAAATAGACCGCTTATTGCGGTCTATTTTCTTGGTCAATAAAATCTTATGCCTCGATTTCGAGGAATTTTTTGGTGCCAGCTTTTTTGAGATATATTACTAGTGCCAACAAGACAAGTGCAAAGACCCCCACGCCGCCAGCTAGCACTAGGTCTAATGATACGCCACTACTTAGTAATTGGACTAAGCCATATACAGCCGCTGCAGTCACACCCATACCAAAGAATGTTGCGACGAATGAACTGGTGCTTTGTTTTACTACCTCAGCATCGGATTCGCCATTCATTTTTGGATATTTCAGGTTAAATATAATACCAAATATCTCTGCTACCATTGGCAAAATGAATGATGCAAGTAGAATCAAGAGCATCTGCAAAATACTGAAATCAAATCTCAAGAACATGATAAGATCTCCCGCTAGCATAAATGGCAACATAATAATCACAGCAGTCATCACTTTTCCAAGCAAAATTTTTTCTGGCTTGACGGGAATTGCCTTGAGGATATTGTATGATTTTCCTTCCAGAGAAATGATGGAACAAGTGATGGAAGACATCATAGAGCCCATCACGATTAATCCAAAGAGGATTGCCGGGGCATTATTCTTTAGTATCTCTGGTAAATCAAATTCAAATTTAACGCCATAAGTATTCATCAGCCCTGCCGCGCTATCCACATTAAAGCTCACCAAATAACATCCAATTACAAACAGTACCAGGCCAAATCCAGCATTCACTACAAACACTGGGGAATCAATAAAGCGACGCATTTCTTTTGCAATAATTGCACTCATTACGCTCTTTTTCTTGACCTTATATACCAAGTTTTTGGCGTGGTTTTTGACGGTTTTTACTCTGGAATTAATCTTGTAATAAACTTTTCCAAGCACAGCGACGAGTGTGCCAAAGAGCGCCAAATGAATTGCTATATAGAGAATCAATGTCCATACATTAAAATCTGTCACCATGCTGATATAGGCGCCAACTGGATAATATAACTTAGTGATAACCTCATTGATACTGGTGGCATTCTCAGCAATTGCGCCCATGATGCTTTCTAGTTTACTCAGTACCACTAGGATAAAAATCAAGAATACTGTAGTTGTAATAATTTGTACTAGGTTTTTCATCTTAAACCGCGCAGAGAACCCAGCTGTAATTCCGCCGATAATACAACCTATTACAATTGGAACCACTGGCAAAAGAATCACCGCTGCAGCCGATGCTACAAAAAATGTTGGCCCTATCTCTACGCGCATAGCATAGGCTATCATGGTTGGAATAAGAAGCAGGGAATTATAAAGCAATTCAAATAAATAAAACTTAAATAGTCTAATAAATAGCACTGTAGATTTTTTGACCGGCAGACTTAGCATCAAATCATCATCTTTACAATTAAATAGCAAGCTACTAGACTTGTATACACCCTCTACAATAGTCATTAGGGAGATTATTAAAGCAAACAAAGTTAGCACCACAAAACCTGCGCCTACTTCTGCTAATGAATCAAGAAACATATTGGCGTATCCCCAAGCCGCAATTGCCACAAAAACAGCAATAATAATCGGGAACGCAGGATTTGATTTCTTGCCATTTTTCTTTTTACCAATTATAAAGATCTGCATGCCCTCAGTCATGCTGGCTTTTATGAGTGAAGTCAATTTTCCCACGGCAGACCTCCTATTTTTCTAGCTCCAAGAAGATTTTTTCGAGTGATTTGTCACCTTTCACGGCTCGCATGCTGCCGACTTTGATGAGCTCGCCTTTTTTGATAATGGCAACCTTGGTGCA
>JAFWEB010000007.1 GCA_017515925.1 Candidatus Saccharimonadota bacterium
ACCCGAAATGGAGTGATAAATCCACGGTGGAGTACGGAACTGGTAATTCCGGCGCACACCGACTGGATTTATTACTTCATTTCAGGCGTGAGTTCAAGTTTATGAAAATAAAATATTTAAAGTCTGTCAACAGGATGCCAGAGAATAATTACCTATCCGAATGCTAGTTGTAAAAATTACAACATTTTTTGCCATAATTAGTATTGACACGCTATATATAGTGTCATATACTAGAGCCAGACACTAAATATAGGGTCAGTCATAATTCAAGGACAATATAAAAAATAAAAACTAATGGACATGATACATTAAGGAGGTATAATTTTTATGTTCAAAAAAATCAAGAAGCGTGACGGTAAAATCGTCAACTTTAACCCAGAAAAAATCACAGATGCGATCGCTGCTGCAGGTGCCAGCACCGAAGAATTCAAATATGATCGCGCAAAACAATTAACAGAAAAAGTAATCAAGCGTGCCGAAGAAGAAATCACCGCTCGCACACCTGGCGTAGAACAAATCCAGGATATCGTAGAACAAGTTTTGATGGAATCTAGCTTCAAGCGCACTGCCAAGGCCTATATTACTTATCGCCAAGAGCGCAACCGTACTCGTTCTGCTAAATCCAATTTGATGGAAGCATACAAGAAAATTTCTCTTGCTGATGCATCCGAAGATTCCGATATAAAGCGTAGTAATGCTAATGTCGATGGCAACTCAGCTATGGGCAAGATGCTCCAGTTTGGCGCAGAAGGTTCCAAAGAGTTTGCCAAAACCGTATTAATGGATCCACGCTTTGCCGCTGCACACGACAATGGCGACATCCATATTCACGACCTTGATTTTTACGCAACAGGTACTCTTACTTGCTGCCAGACTGATCCACTTAATCTCTTTGCTAACGGTGGGTTTAATACTGGTCACGGCCATCTTCGCACCCCAAATTCTATTGGTTCTTATGCTGCACTTGCTGCTATCATTCTTCAAGCTAACCAAAACGAGCAACACGGAGGTCAATCCATTCCAAACTTTGATTATGCAATGGCTCCAGGCGTAGATAAAACTTTCCGCAAAGCTCTTCATCGCAATCTTGAAAAATACAATAAATTCGCCGACAAGCATATCAAAGACAATATCCCAGAAACTATCAAATTTGGTGACGATGACAAGCTCAAGAAATTGAAGATCCCAGCTAGCGTAATTGAAGTATCTAATGAGGATACAGAGAAACAGACTTTCCAGGCAATGGAAGGTTTCATCCACAATCTTAACACTATGCACTCTCGTGCTGGTGCACAGGTACCATTTACATCCATCAACTTTGGTACTGATACATCCGCATCTGGCCGCTTAGTGTCTAAATACTTACTAGAAGCCACTATGAACGGTCTAGGCAAGGGCGAAACTCCTATCTTCCCAATCTCTATTTTCAAAGTCAAAGAGGGAATCAATTACAATCCAGAAGATCCAAACTACGACCTATTCAAACGCAGCATGGAAGTATCCGCCAAGCGTCTCTTCCCAAATTTCACCTTCATCGATGCACCATTCAATTTGCAATATTACAAGAAAGGTGATTACCGCACAGAGATTGCAACTATGGGCTGCCGCACACGCGTATTTGGTTCTATCTTCCCAGAGTCCGACGGTATTGTTACTGGACGTGGCAACTGTTCATTTACTACTATCAACCTAGTCCGTCTCGGCATCAAACATGGTATCTGCCTAAAAGAACGCAAAGAAGCTGACTGGTCTGGTTTCTATAAAAACCTCGACGATATGATGGACCTAGTAAAAGATCAGCTCCTAGAGCGCTACGAATTCCAAGCAAATCAGCATGTCCGCAACTTCCCATTCCTAATGGG
>JAFWEB010000008.1 GCA_017515925.1 Candidatus Saccharimonadota bacterium
GACAGCCCTAGGCTCTCTGCAGATCGGCTAGAATATAACTTTATGAACGCATATCTAGTACGAGATTATGGGGCCAAACTACCACTTTCAAAAATTGCAAGGTTTTATAATAATCTAGTAATTGGGCAAAATAAAGACGGGGAAATAGAGCTGGCTTTTCTTGATTACAAAATTGCAGAAGAATTCATTTGCTTGGTCCAGAAAATATGGCATAATTGGTTTGACAATAGATTTCAGCTAACCGGAAAAATCTACGCTGAATTAGTTGAGAGAGCAATCAAAGCCGGAGATTTTAATGAGGAAGATCTCTATAAAATGGGTGATGCTGAAACAATCGAAAAAATATTAAAAAGCAAAGATAAAACATTGCGTAGCTCAATGCGTAAATTTATGGACTGTGAAAATTATTATACTGGCGAGGCTTTGCCATCACGCAAATATTACCACGCAGTAGAAAACTACACTGCCAAGCATCGTTATCTAGACCCACTAGTCTGTAGCGAGTTCAAAATTGCACTCCGCCAATCAGATCCGCAAAAAACCGTCATTCGCACGCATTTTACTCGCCTATCTGCTAGGTCTAAGAAGATTAAATCGTATATTCGTCGTACCAAAAATTATCACACCGAAAAATACGCTTGGGTGAATTTTAAGATTTGATTCATTTATTTAAGCTTCAATTTGTGGCGCTTCTACCTGGGAAATGGCATCTTTTAGGGCGTTGTTGGATTTTTGGAATTTGATGCCTTCGGCTTCGGTCAATTGTAATTCTAAGCGACGAACTATACCATGGCGTCCAACCACAGCAGGGAATCCATTGTAAACTCCGGCAAAATCATCATAAGAAGAAACTGGCAGTACCCGTTTTTCATCTCCTAAAATACAGTTGACGAGCTTGGTTACACAGGCGCCAATACCATAATATGTTGCGCCTTTTTTATTAATAATTTCGTAAGCTTCTTTGCGTGCAAATTCTTCGATTTCATCTAGCTCGCTCTGTTTCAAGAAGTCACTAAGCGGTTGGCCACCGAGGTTAGAAAGAGACCAAAGTGCAAATTCAGTATCACCATGTTCGCCAATCTGGAACGCGTGGACAGATTTTGGCGAGACACCAAGGCGCTCGGAAATACGGTAGCGAAGTCTAGCGGAATCTAGGATAGTGCCGGAACCAATCACTTGTTCAGCTGGCAAGCCAGAGTAGCGCCAGGTTAGATAGGTGAGTACATCCATAGGATTAGAAACCACAATAAAGATTCCATTGAATCCAGATTCCATAATCTGATCAATCATATCCTTGAAAATGGCAGCGTTCTTTTTGAGCAAGTCCATACGGGTTTCACCTGGCTTTTGTGGGGCACCAGCAGTAATAATGATAATATCGCAATCGCCGGCATCTTTATAAGTTCCAGCAGATATTTTCATAAAAGATGGAGAGACTGCTAAAGTGTCACGCAGATCCATTGCCTCGCCCTCAGCATCTTCCATATTAATATCAGTTAATACTAATTCGGAAACTGCCGTGCGTTGATTAATTAAACAATATCCCACACTAGCACCGACATTGCCAGTTCCCACAATCATTACCTTATTTGCCATAAAAATCCTTATGTTTAGCTTTTCTTAATTATAGCAAATTATTATGGTAAAATGAAATTATGAAGAGGTTATATTTTGGTTTAGTAATATTATTATCAATTTTTGGCGTTGGCACGACGATTTTGTCACAAAATGCAAACGCTGCGTCATCGACAAATAATTTTTATTTTTCTGATGCAGAATTCGACTATTATCTAGAAAAAACTGATAGCGGCAGCAAAATGCATGTCACAGAAGTTCTAACTGCTGTATTTCCAAGCACCAACCAAAACCATGGCATCACTAGATCGATTCCTTATTCTAACCAAGATGGCAAAAACCTGACCGCACCTAGTAAATCCGACCTTCACTTTACCGCCAAAAGAAATGGCAAAAAAGAATCAATCGCCAAATCCGAGACTGAAAACGGGAACTATATTTTCTATCTAGGAAAAAAGAGTGAGTACGTTCACGGCGAACAACAATATACTTTGGATTATGATTTTACCAATGTTATCACCGAGTTCAAAACTGCTAAGGAAATGACCTGGAAAGGTGACGGGGCAACATTTCAAGAGCTTTATTGGGATACTAATGGTACTGGCTGGTCGCAGAAATTCGATCACTTGATTGCCAGAGTACACATTCCGGCCGACATCGCCAAAAACCTTTTGGGCAATGATACATCTTGCTATGTCGGAAAATACGGTGCCGATGAGAGTTCTTCCTATCGTTGTCAAATTTCTTCTGACGACGAAAGCACGTATAATCCATTTGCGCTTAACGCAGATAGTAGTAAGCAATCCGAGGTAGTTATTACTTTTGAGACAAACTATCTCAGAGCCGGGGAGAACCTGACTTTTGCAATCGATTTCAAACCTGGCACATTTTTCGTTCCAGAGCCAGCCAAGAGTAACGCTCTGCTCTATGTAGTAGGAGGATTTGGCGGAGCAATCATATTACTTCTAATTCTTGCAGTATATAAATATCGCAAAGTTATAACCGCAAAAATGAAATACAAAAAAGGTCTCTTCTTGGCACCACAATATTCTCAGCCAAAGGGCTTGACCGTAGCAGACACTGAATATATCTGGCTTGGTGGTAAAAAATCATCATTCGTTGCTACATTAATCGAGCTTGCTGTCACTCACAAAATCGAACTTATTAAAACCGAAAAAGAAAAAACATTTGGCGGCAAAAAGACCATCTGGAATGTCAAAGTATTATCCGAAAAAGATTTAACTCCGGCGCAGAAAGATGTCCTTGCAATTCTGCATGGTGGAGAAAACTACCACGCAGGCGATACTTTTAAAATTGAGAAACATACCGCAACAGCCCACTTACAATCACTCGCCAGAAGTTATCGTACTGACACCGAAAAACGCCTCGAAGAGATGGAAATGTTAATATCAAAGAAAGAGCGCAAGGAGCTTTATTCAGGCTTCTATGGTGGATTCTCAGTATTTCTATTCATCTTTTATATTATGTTGTCGATAGTGTTCTTTGCCGAATATGGCGACATGCTAACTGGTGGTACAGCTTTGTTTGCTTATGGATCACTTGCAATGTTTGTAGCTGTAGTTACTATCATCGTTATTAGCACTCGTGCTACAAAAATTCACCGCCACACAATCAAGGGAATTGATGCTTCAAACGAAATCGATGGCCTAAAAGAATATATTGCTATGGCCGAGGCAGATCGCCTCAAATTCCTGCAGTCCGTTAAAGGAGCCCCAACATCAACAAAGGGAATTGTCAAATTATATGAGCAACTTCTACCATACGCTATTATCTTTGGCGAGGAAGATAGCTGGATGAAAGAACTCAACAAGTTCTACGAGCAAAATCCAAGACTTGATCACAGCTGGTACTCTGGCTCCGATTACATCACTATTGGCGCATTCCACAGCATGATGACTTACACATCTAGCAGTATTCGCAGTACCACTTCTTATACTTCTAGTAGTTCCTCTAGCTCCGGGCATTCCGGCGGCGGGGGCGGCGGCTTCTCCGGTGGGGGCGGAGGCGGTGGCGGCGGGGGCGGCTGGTAATCGCCAGACTCCTCACATATCTGTTTTTAACGTCTAGAAATAGTTTTTCTATGCTATAATAGAAGGTGATATGTTAGATGTTAATTTTATTCGCGAACACCTCGCTGAGGTTAAAAAATCCACCAAAGAAAAAGGCTACAAAACTGATGTCGACGCCATCCTAAAAATCGATGACGAGCGCAAATCTCTGCTCCAAGAAGTTGAGAAAATGCGCAAAGATCGTAATGATATAGCCGCACAAATGAAAGGTGGCAAACCTGCCCCTGAATTAATTGCCAAGGGCAAAGAAATCAAGCAGAAGCTAGCTGATGAAGAAAAGAAATTAGACGAATTAACCGCAAAAGTTAACGACGCACTAAAATCAGTGCCAAATGTAATTTTTGACGACGTCCCACTAGGCGGCGAAGAAAAATCCGTCGAAGTGAAAAAATGGGGAGAAAACAAAAAGTCCGGAACCGATCACTTAGATTATGCTGCCTCTCGCGATTGGGTAGATTTTGAACGTGGTGCCAAAGTAGCTGGCGCTAAATTTTACTATCTCAAAGGCGACCTTGCATTCCTTGAAAATGCACTTCTACAGTTTGGTCTGAAAAAAGTTCGCGAACATGGTTTTACCTACATGACTACTCCAGACCTTGTATCATCCAAAGTTCTTGAAGGAACTGGCTTCGCTCCTCGTAGCTCTGAACAGTCCGACGAATACTATATTGAAGGAGAAGATCTAGCACTTATCGCCACTGCCGAGATGCCAATCACAGGCTATCACATGGACGAAATTATCGATGAAGACAAATTGCCGCTATTTTATGCAGGTTACTCTGCTTGTTTTAGAAAAGAAGCTGGCACTTACGGCAAATACACGCGTGGCCTCTTCCGCGTTCACCAGTTTAATAAATTAGAGATGTACTGTTTCTGCTTGCCAGAACAGAGCAAAGAAATCCACGAAAAAATCCTCGCCATCGAAGAAGAAATCTGGCAAGAGATTGGTATCCCATATCATGTCATTAATATTGCCGCTGGTGATCTTGGAGCACCTGCAGCTAAAAAATACGATTTAGAGTATTGGTCTCCAGTCAACCAAAAATATCAGGAGCTCACATCTTGCTCTAACTGTACAGATTTCCAGGCTCGCTCTGTCAATGTTCGCGTCCGCAGAAAAGATGGCAAAATCGAATTTGTCCATACACTTAATGGTACTGCAATTTCCCTAGCACGTGCTATGGTAGCCGTGATCGAAAACTACGCAACCGAGGGTGGCAAGTTCAAAGTTCCTGAAGTTCTTCGCCCATATCTAGACGGTCGCGAAGAACTCTAAAATCCACCTTTCTTCTCTTGAAGGTAAGAGTAAAATCGGGTATAATAAATCAAAAGGAGTGTTATGATAGAAAAAATCGAAATTACAGGGAACAAGTATAAGGTGGAAGAAAGTTTCCGTAAGTACGCCCAGAAGCGTATCGGCAAATTAGACCGTTATCTTCCTCGTGGCAACAAAAAAGATGTCGTAGCTAAAATCGTCGTCACAGAGATTGATAAGGCCCACGGCAACAAATACGAAATTTCTGCTGCTATGGAAATTCCTGGTGGCAAGGTATTAGCCGCAAAAGATGAGTCTTCTAATGTCTATGCTGGCATTGACATTATCGAAGCCAAACTCATGGGGCAGATTCGTCGTTTTAAACTAGAGAGCACTCCACACCTCAGAAAAAATAAAATAAAGTCTCTCTTTCAGCGAGGTTAAAATGGTAAAAGAAAAGAAACCGACCGACAAACTTGCCGATAAGACCAAGACTGAGAAATTCCTACAAGGAATTTTTGGTGATGCACAGAAGAAAATCCTCCGTCGTTATTACCGTAGAGTTCTTGAAATCAACAAATTAGAGCCAAAATACCAGGATATGGACGACGAAGAACTCGCCGAGCAGACTGATGTATTGAAGGACAAGCTCCAAGATTTAATGAAAAAAGAGCAGGGCAAAATTGCTCTTGCTAAGATGAAACACTCCAAAAAGTCAGACAAAAAATCTAGCGAAAAAGCCGAGACTACCGCTAAATCCGGCGGCCTAGGAAAAATTGACGATCGTGAAAATTCTGCTCTTGAGAAATCTCTCGACGCCATTTTGGAAGATGCCTTTGCTTTGGTTCGCGAATCCACTAATCGTGTGCTTGGGATGCGCCACTACGATGTTCAGATGGTCGGCGGTATCGCTTTGCACGAAGGTAATGTTGCCGAAATGAAAACTGGTGAAGGTAAAACTCTTGTAGCACTTCTCCCAGCTTATCTCAATGCGCTTTCTGGTCGTGGTGTCCACGTCATCACCGTTAACGATTATCTAGCTCAGCGCGATGCTGGCTGGAATGGCCCAGTTTACGATTTTCTTGGCCTCTCCGTTGGTGTAATCATTAACCAAGCATCATTCATTTATGATTCAGAATACGAAAACGATGAACATGAGGATGAGCGCTTCCGTCACCTCAAACCATGCTCCAGAAAAGAAGCTTACAATGCCGATGTAACCTATGGTACTAACAATGAGTTCGGTTTCGATTATCTCCGTGATAACATGGTAGATGAGGTGAAATATCTCCGTCAAAGAGAGTTAAATTTTGCTATCGTAGATGAGGTCGACTCCATCTTGATTGATGAAGCTCGTACACCGCTCATCATTTCCGCTCCAGCCGCTGACAATCCAGAAGCTTACTACCAATTTGCTAAAATTGCCGACAAGCTCACTCCAGATGACTATGTCTTAGATGAAAAACACCGCTCTGTCACATTGACTGATGCCGGTGTAGACAAAGTTCAAGAAATGCTAGGACTCGATAACCTTTATTCCGTAGAAAACACGCGCCTAGTTTATCACATGGATCAAGCACTCCGTGCTCAGGTGGTATTCAAACGCGACAAAGATTATGTCGTCACAAATTCTGGCGAAGTTATCATCGTCGACGAACATACTGGCCGTTTGATGCAAGGCCGCCGCTACAACGAAGGTCTTCACCAGGCCATCGAAGCCAAAGAAGGCGTCCAGGTCCGCCAAGAGTCTATGACACTAGCAACGATTTCTTTCCAGAACTTCTTCCGTTTATATCGCAAACTCTCTGGTATGACCGGTACTGCATTTACCGAGGCCGAAGAGTTCCAGCAGATTTATGCACTAGATGTTATTCAAATTCCACCTAACCGTCCTATCGCTCGTATCGATAAAGATGACTTGATTTATCGCACAGAAACTGGTAAACTCCGTGCTATTGTGCGCGAAGTACAGAAATACCATGAAAAAGGCCAGCCAGTCTTGATTGGTTCTGCTAGTATCGTTAAAAACGAATTAATCGCAAAATACCTCGACGAAGCCAAGATTCCATACGAAATTTTGAACGCTAAAAATAACGAGCGTGAGGCTGCTATTATCGAAAAAGCTGGCGAGAAAGGTGCAGTCACACTTGCTACTAACATGGCTGGTCGTGGTACAGATATTAAGTTATCCGACGAAGTTAAAAAGCTCGGCGGCTTGGTCGTAATTGGCTCCGAACGTCACGATTCTCGTCGGGTTGACAACCAGCTCCGTGGTCGTGGTGGCCGCCAGGGCGATCCAGGCACTACTCAATTCTTCGTATCTTGTGAAGACGATTTGATGCGCATTTTCCAAGGTGATAGAATTGCAGTTTTGATGTCTCGTCTTGGTGTAGACGAGGATACTCCTATCCAGACTCGTGCCGTTACCAAGACCCTAGAATCCGCCCAGAAGAGAATTGAAGGTTTCAACTTTGACTCCCGTAAAAACGTCGTCCAATACGATAACGTGATTAACCGTCATCGCCGCGTAGTTTATACAATGCGTCGCAAAATTCTCGAAGGCGAAAACATTAAAGACGAGATCAACCGCCTAATCAAAGATGCCTGTGCAGATTTGACTCAGTTCAGCTCCAGAGTGAATAAAAACTTCAAGAGCGATTTTCAGAAAGTATTTGACATTGATGAGGACGTAATAGAGCAAATCGGTCTCCTCCGCAAAGAAAAAGACCGCACCAAGCTCGCCGTCACCGCCGTCAAAGAAAAATACAACGACAAGGAGCTTGAATTTGGCGAAGATGTGATGCGCAAAATCGAGCGTGAAATTTATCTCAAGGTACTCGATGCACTTTGGATGCAGCATCTAGAAAATATGCAGCATCTCCGTGAAGGTATCCACTGGCGCAGCGTTGGCCAGCGTGATCCATTGGTAGAATATCGTACAGAGGCGCAGAAGCTATTTGACGGATTACAGCGCAACTTGCGTGAAGAGGTCTTGAAGATTATCCTCAGCCTCACTCGCCAAGAAGCCGAAGCCACCGATGTTACCGATGGTCAGGAATATGAGTCCGAGCTCACCAAGATGGCCGAATCATCTACCGAAAAAGGTGTGAATGAAGTTTCTGCCGGCGAAAAGAATCTCGATTCTGAATTCAAGAAGAAATCTGGCAAGTCTGTCCCAACCCACGGTGGATCATCCAAGAGTGGCAGCAAAACTAAGAAAAAATCCAACAAAAAGTCAAAGTCCAAGAAAAAGGGAAAGAAAAAAGGTCGTAAATAATCCTTTACAACCATATATTTCCATTATAGCACACTTTGCTTTATTTGTCAAGTATAACAGGGGTAATTAGGTGAAACATTCTATAAGCGAGATACATCTGAAAAATGGGGCAAGTGGGCTCCTTGTTGATGTACCAAACGCAAGCGTAATGAATGTTCGCGTGCA
>JAFWEB010000009.1 GCA_017515925.1 Candidatus Saccharimonadota bacterium
AAATAACAAAATCGTCGCTCTGGAGCTTGAAAAAACAGAGAAGTAATGCTATAATGAATCAAGTCCGGGGCGTAGCACAGTTGGTAGCGCACGCGGTTTGGGACCGTGAGGTCGCAGGTTCGAGTCCTGTCGCCCCGACCATATTAGAATAAAAAAATAACTCCTACGGAGTTTATTTTTTTTATTCTAATATATGGGAGGGAGAAGACAGGAAGCCGAACCGTAGGTTCAGAACTCAAAAACTTTTATCTCGTCATTCTTATGTACAAACCCGACATGTTTTTTCATATCAGTATTATTATTTATCACACTCCAGATACAGCGCGAAATAAAGCTATGTGTTACTATCAGGATCTGATCATCGTCTTTGTATTTTTGTTTCAACTCATCCAAAAATTCTTTTACCCGCTCGTATCCTGCCAAAAATGTCTCTGCGCCTTCTTTCGTGCGGCGCTCTTCCATCGAATTCCAGAGTGGATTTGCCCACAAATCTTCTATTTTATAGCCCTTTAGGTCGCCGAGTTCTCGCTCCGTAATACGATCATCAATGAGATATTTATACTCTGGCACTACGATTTCTGCAGTCTCGATTGCACGCGCAGTTGGTGATACATAAACGTCGGCAAATTTGGTATCGGCTAACTTCAAGTTGATAGTTTGCGCCTGTTTGATGCCATTTTCGTTTAAGCCTTCGTCCTTCAGTCCAGAAACAATCCCCCTCACGTTGCTATCTGTTTCTCCATGACGCACTACAAAAAGTTTCATTTTTCCATTATAACACCTTAAAATGCTTATGCTTGCATATATTTTAGACCTTTGGTAGTATAAATACTGTCGTTTTTCTAATTATCGTGACAAGTGGGTACAGGTCGTAAACGACAAAATTAAACAGGAGTACGAATAGTACAATATGCGTATCGGAGTCAAGCGAACACGTCATTATGACATTCGCAAGAAGCCGCAACAACCCTCTGCCCCATGGCAAGAGTTCATTGAAACGAAAATCTCTATCTAATAGAGCGCAATAAGTTTCAGTGGTAAAATGCGCAAAAGCCTCCAATTTAGGTGCTGGAGGCTTTTTTAGTGTCGTAAGTTTGAGTGTTATTTCTGGCCAAGACTCTCTAGCTTGGCATCGATATGTAGACGCATGAAATTGAGGAAATCTTCTTCAGTCCTGGCACCGGCACCATCAAAGTCTAGTTTTTGGCCATCTAGATAAAATGTAGGTGTGCCAGTGATATCTAGGTCTTTGGACAGACCTTCGTCAAATTTGATTTTTGCTTTGACATTAGCACTGCTCATATCTTTGACGAATTTGTCTTCGTCGCCTTGACCATTAGAAACTGCGCGGAACATTTCTTTGAATAGATCAGTGCGTTCACTACCGGATGCACTTGACCAGACTGACTGATTAGCAAATAGCTTAGTAGCATATTCACTCCAATATCCCTGAAGTCCTGCGGCCTGAGCTGCGCTAGCTGCTGCAGTACCATTCTGATGATAAGAAAGAAGGAAGTTGCGATAAACTAAGGCTAGCTTACCATCGTATTCTTCAACTAATTTCTTCATACGAGGAAATGCAGTAGCACAACCAGAACATTGATAATCAGCATATTCAAAAATCTTGACTGGTGCATCAGCATTTCCGGCTACATTATCGCCGATGTGACCATTATCATCATTTGGGCCGATGATGGTATTAACATCGTATTTTCCGTTATTAGTAAATCCACCGCCGATAAATGATTTAATCATAAAAAATCCAAGCAAAATTGCCACACAAACAACTGCAATAATAATTCCGGTCTTAGACTCCTTACTCATTTTCCTCCTTAATTCGTGCAAAAAACTATAATTTATGATATAATAATAGCATACAAATTGGATAAAGACCATGAGTAATTTCGGGAAAAAATTTACAAAGTGGGTGGATCCAAAGCTGGAGAAATACCGCGAGCCAAAAGAGCCGGAAACTCCGCCTCCATATGTTCCAGAATCGCTAGAAGATTTTGTTGGTGTCTTGCAACGCACTCCGAGTGATATTTTGTCGGCCAAAGACCGTGCCAGGATTTCTGCCTGCATGAGTTTCAAAGACCGAAAAGTTTCCGACGTGATGATTCCAAAAGACGATGTAATTTTTGTCTACGAACACGATTTCCTGGGTCCATTGATGCTAGACAAATTATACAAATCCGGTGCTGCACATTTCCCTGTTTTGTCTTCTGATGGCCGCCGCGTGATTGGTGTGATTTCTACCGAAAAACTCAATAGTCTAGAAGTCAAAAATACAGACCGTGCCACCAAGTATCTGAGTCACCGTGTGTATTTTATGCGAGAAGATTACTCGTTGGAGCAGGCTATGGCCGCATTCCTCCGCACTAATTGTTATTTCTTTGTCGTGGTAGATAAATCCGGCCTAGTTGTCGGCGAAATCACATACGATATTTTGGTCGCTTGTATGATTGGCTATGTCCCTCACGACGACTTCCACGAGGACAATGTCATTTCCTCCGTCCTCAAGAGAAATATGGTATAATTATAGAGTTATGAGAAAGCTATCAAACGAGTTAAAAGATTTTTTGGGTAAAAGTGTAACTGTGTCTGGTTGGGTTAATTCCCGCCGCGATCATGGTGGATTAATTTTTATTGATTTGCGCGATCATACTGGCATCATCCAGCTTGTCATCACTCCCGATACCAAGGATGCTTTCTCTCTCGCAGAAACATTGCGTGATGAATTTGTAATCACTGCTACTGGCAAAATGCGTGAACGCGCTCCAGAGTTAAAAAATCCAAATATTGCCACTGGTGATATCGAGCTCGTAGTTGATACATTGGAATTGCTAAACCGCAGCGAACCGCTTCCAGTCAACACTCATGACGATGGCGACGAATCATCCGAAGATCTCCGTCTAAAATATCGCTATTTGGATCTCCGCCGTCCATCCATGCAAGCCACCTTAAAACGCCGCAGCGAATACTACAAATTTATTCGCAAATACATGGACGAACATGAATTCACTGAAATCGCCACACCGATTCTAGCCAATTCTTCCCCAGAAGGCGCGCGCGATTTCCTAGTACCATCTCGCCTACATCCAGGCAAATTCTATGCTTTGCCACAGGCACCACAGCAGTTCAAACAACTTTTGATGGTTGGTGGCGTGCCAAAATATTATCAGATTGCACCATGTTTCCGTGATGAAGACCCAAGAGCAGACCGTCTATATGGTGATTTCTATCAGCTAGACATGGAAATGGCTTTTGTCGATGATGGTGAAACCGTCCGCAACGAAATCGAGCCGCTATATCTTAGCCTTACGACAGATTTTGCTGGCAAGAAACTCGTCCAAAAATCCGAACCTGCCAAAGCATACATTCCAAGTGGTGGCAAAGTTCCACGCATTCCATATCAAGTAGCTATGGATCTTTATGGCGTAGACAAACCAGATCTTCGCTATGGCATGGAAATGATTGATTTGACTGACGCATTGAAAGATACCGAGTTCAAAGTATTCCAGAGCCCATGTGTAAAAGCACTCTGTGTGAAAAATGGCGCCAGCCTTACTCGCTCACAAATTGATAATTTCACCGACCAAGCCAGAAAACTTGGTGCTGGTGGTCTTGCCTACATTCTTTACGAAAACGGCGAAGAGAAATCTCCAATCGCCAAATTCCTAAAACCTGCCGAGCTTAAGAAAATCAAAGAACTAACCGGTGCTTCTGATGGCGACGCCGTATTCTTTGGTGCCGATACTCGTGACAAGGTCAACAAAATCCTCGGCCAACTCCGCATCGCATTTGCCGATCACTTTGGTCTGAAAGATAATAACGAGGTTGCACTTTGTTGGATTACCGATTTTCCATTCTACGAATGGGATGAGAAAAACAAGAAAATCGACTTTGGTCACAACCCATTCTCTATGCCAAAAGGTGGCCTGTCAGCTCTAGAAAATGCCAAGACTGACGAGGAAAAGCTTGCCATTGTAGCAGATCAATATGACATGGTGATGAACGGCTACGAAGTCTGTTCTGGCGCCGTCCGCAACCACAGCCCAGAAATCATGTACAAAGTTTTCTCTCTACTTGGCTACAACCAAGCTTATGTAGAAAAACGCTTTGGCGGGCTACTAAACGCATTCAAGTTTGGTGCTCCTCCACACGCTGGCTGTGCACCAGGACTCGATCGTATCTTTATGATTCTATCCGACACCGAAAACATCCGCGATATCGTAGCATTTCCAAAGAACGGCTCTGGCGTCGATTTGATGATGGATTCCCCATCCGCCGTAGATGCCGACCAGCTCGAAGAAGCCTCGATTGCTATCGTGGTTGATGAAGAAGAATAGAGCTTTTCGCTGGCATCCTGTTACTCACTCATTAGTATTCTGTTTTCCATTTTGTACTTGCTTTCCGCCTCGTCAAAATTAGCTCTAAGTTCCATAAAAATGAAATACTTCGTTTCATTTTTAAGGTAATTACTCATAATTTTGACAGAGGGGAAATGCGCTTTTAAAAAATGAAAAGCCATAATACTAATGAGTGAACGCGGATGCCATGGAAA
>JAFWEB010000010.1 GCA_017515925.1 Candidatus Saccharimonadota bacterium
ACTATTAATTGCTAATTGACGGAGTTTTTTCTTGCCATAAGAACCACGACTAGATCCACGACCACTGGCTTTTACCTTGATATATTCTTGCGGATAGCCCAACCAATCAATCAGTCCGCGCGTAATTCTATTATGCTCTGTCAACTCACGGAATCGATCAGCAACTTCTTTATCTATCAAACGAAAATCAGTCGCGCCCTCGGTAGTTTTGTTGCCAAGCGTGCGCATAATTAAATGAAATATCTTGGAGCTAAGACGATAATGAATGCGTTCTTGTGTGCGGATCGCAGTAACGATTTTGGCACCTGCCTTCCATTTTTCTATCATAGTTGGGATTAGCTCTACTGGATGCTCGCCATCCCCATCAACCAAAATAACTGCATTGCCTGTGGCATATTTGATACCGGCAGTCAGTGCCATTTCTTTACCAAAATTACGCGAAAAAGCCACGAGTTTTGGGGTAACTTTGGTGCGTTTTTTGAAGCAATCCGAAGCACGAACCATATCAACGGTATTATCTTCTGATCCGTCATCAACAACTAATAATTCTACATCGTAGTTTTTCTTGATTTTTAAGATTTGAGGTTTCAACTGTCGATCCAAAAAATTCCGAATCCCACTCCCTTCGTTGTAGATCGGAACAACAATTGAGACCTTCTTTCTCATAAAACATATTATAACATAAACCGAAGAAAAATGCACCCGCCAGACGGCAGAGTGCATTCTTTGTTTCTAGGTGAATTTAATCGTAGCTAGAAACTCCACGGGTGATGACGGCTCTCAACTTCGCCATAACCCTTACTACCATTCTAGCATAAGCAAATCCATTGTCAATAGTGATTTTTGAGATTTTTTATGTTCCGGCTGGTAGAAATTTTACAGAGGTGAAATTCTCTAATCTATTGACTTTTTCGGCAATCTGTGCTATAATTAATATTATAGCATATAATTCTTTTGCAATAATTCCCCAATTTGTCAATTAGGGGTAGCTTTTTTGTTCGGTTTTTTATTATTTCCCTTGTGATATAATAATGCTTATGAAACAAAAGTTCGCAAAATGGTGTGACGACTGGAGGTTGGCCGCGATGGGGTTGGTGCTCGCCACTAAAAAGCCCAAATTTTGGATCACTTTTTTCGTAGTTTTTGTACTATTTGGGACTTTGCTAAGCCTCTTGTCTGGCGGCATGAACGCGATCAATTTATTCTTTGCCACTGACCTAGGTGGAAAATTCGAGATCCTGCGCGATGGCTTCCTCGCTCTCTTTGGAGTAGGTAAAAACTTTGGCGACTGGGCACTGCTTTTCTCGATTGCTTTTTTGCAAGCTATTCTCATCTCCCTGATTGCTCTAGTATGGAAAAAGCGTGCCGCTGGGCAAAAAAATGGAACGCTCGCAAAAAACGGCAATAATTCCAACAGTTCCAATGTCCAGGGTGCTAGTATTGCCGCTTTGCTTGCTCTGCTTGGCAGTGGTTGCCCTACTTGTGGTACAGCTCTAATCACCCCGATTATCAGCTCGATTTTCTCTAGTGGTAGTCTAGCTATTGCTGGTACTATTTCTGGAATTATCACTGCTATCGCTATTATTATTCTATTATTCTCTATTAAGAAAGTTGGCCTTGAGGCCTATGTTATAATAATAGATGAAAAGTGGCGGCTCAAAAAATCCGCCAAAGAAAAATCAAATTAAGTGGAGGATTTATGAAGAAAGCTGTTGGCTGGATTATCATTGCCGGAATTGCAATTGCCTTGATGGGATTATTTATTTTTAATGCGACGAGACCAGTCGATCATTCGCAGACTGTATGGGACACCCGCTCTACGATTGGCAATTTAGATGCGAAAAACTATTATATCTTCTATACTGATTTAGCTTGTCCATATTGTAGTGTTTTCTCGCGCGAGATTATGTTCCACAAGGACGAATTCGAAAATGAGTACATCAAGGGTAAAGACATCCTCTACGAAGTCCGTGTGACCGATACTCTGTACGAGCACGGCGAACACCAAATCCAGCAATCGCGCGATAGTGCCGAAGCTGTTTTCTGTGCCAAAGACGAGGATAAATTCTGGGAATATTATTATGGTGCACTCCAGGCTCTCTGGGATGATTACCATTCCAAAGGCATCGGCGTTTCCAAAATGGCCGAGCCAATCAGTGATATGCCAGATGATTATTGGCTCCAAATCGGCAAATCTATCGGACTGGGTGAGAAGTTCGAAAACTGTGTCAAAAATCACGAAATGCTAGACCAGGTAATTAAAGACACCGCCAAGGCTTGGAACCAAATGGAAGGCGGCTTGCCATATTTCCGCTTTGGCAATTTCTCGACTAGCGGATTTAGCGACGGTTGGGATTGGAATTACGTCAAAAAGTACTTGGACGCTGGTCTGAAGCGTTAACTAAAAGAAACAATTTATTGAATTTTCTTGGCTTCAAATAATACTGTTGGCACGGCTGGTGGTGGAGTGAAATCCGTCGGACGCAAAGGATAGCGAATCTTAGTCTGGTATTTTTGAATCAACGCTAGACCGAGCTGTGAAGTATAATGGCGATCTGTGTTTAGAAGTTTAAGAGCAAATTGTTTTTGCAAAATCAGATAAAAACTCTCTGGTGGATTATCCGCTTCTAATAATTTGTGGACAATGGCAGAAGACAGGTGAAATGGTGGATTAGCAAATACTTTGTATGGCTCGGCTGGTAGCTGGAATTCTAGGAAATCTTGTTCTACCACGGTAACGTTTTCGATATTATATTTGGCGAGATTTGCGCGGAGTTTTTCGGCGGTTTCGTGATCGGTTTCCACCGCGATAACCTGGCGGCAGCGTTTAGCAAGTGCCGAAGTAATAACGCCAGAACCAGCACCAATTTCTACTACCAAATCTCGTTTTTTAATATTGCTATGTCCGATCAACATCAAAGCTATCCGCGGATTGCGGAGAAAATGTTGGGACAGGATATCTTTTCGCATATTATTTTAATTCGAGTGGAGTTTGGTCGCCGGTAGAGAAATCTTTGACCTTGCAGGATCCGTTTTTGACTTCGTCTTCGCCTAGGACAATTCCCTTTTTAGCAATACTAGCGGCTACTTTCATCGCATCGCCAAGCTTTTTCTCTACTGGAATAATTGTGGCTGATTGACCCTCACCGCGGAACTTGCCAGCCAATTGGTAAGCTGTTTTATAAGCACTTGCATCAAGTGGGATAATTGCGTAGTCG
>JAFWEB010000011.1 GCA_017515925.1 Candidatus Saccharimonadota bacterium
AGTTCCAGTTCTATTAGTTTATCTTGCAATCAAGATTTTCCGTACACCAGGGAATCGTTTGCCAATCGCTATGTGGCTTGCGTCATTTTTGATGATTGCATGGGCCTCTGGCGTGATGGGTATTCCTACCATTGGCCAGGAACATCCTACAGGTGGCGTGGTTGGCGGTGCACTCAATAGTATGGCTATTCAGATTCTCGATCCAGGTGTAGCAGTATTTATTTATATTGTGTTGATTTTCATTACTACACTATTCATTTTGCAGATTTCGCCAGTCACAGTATTTAAGGGAATTATTAATCTATTCCGTTCTACTAAGAAAGACGAAGACAAAGCTAATGGAAAATTGATGAAAGCCGCTAACAAAGCCGCTAAAGACGAAGATTTCGAGATCAAGATCAACTCTGGCGTTGCCACTGTATCTGATACGCCAAAACTAAAAGTCAATACGCCAAAGCCTGCAACTGCTAAGGCTGAGCCAGTGGTAGAACGTGCACTCGTCTCCGTTTCTGATCCGGACTGGAAGATGCCAAGTATCGATTTACTCGAGAGTAAGCAATCTCCAGTCGATCCAGGCAACCATCAGCAAAATGCCTTTATCATCAAGTCTACTCTTGCCGAATTTGGTATAGATGTAGAAATGGAAGGTGCAAATGTTGGCCCTAGGGTCACACAATATACGATGCGTCCACCTTCTGGCGTGAATTTGTCCAAGATTCTCGCACGCGACAAAGAGCTAGCGCTCAATCTTGCCGTAGACAAGATTCGTATTGAGGCTCCAATTCCAGGCACCAGGAGTGTTGGTGTAGAAATTCCAAATGTCAAACCAGCCGATGTGCGTTTGCGTGGTGTCCTAGAGAGCAAAGAATGGAAAGAAAGTGACGACCCACTGACCTTTGCCGTAGGTAAAGATATCTCTGGTAAGAGCGTCGTAGCAAATCTTGCCAAGATGCCACACCTCTTGATTGCTGGTACTACTGGTTCTGGTAAGTCCGTCATGACTAATACTTTGATTTCTTCGCTTCTTTATCGTAATGCACCAAGCGACATGAAGCTCATCATTGTCGATCCAAAACAGGTCGAAATGGTGCAATATAATGATATTCCACATCTCCTTACTCCTATTATCACCTCTGTAGATAAGGCACTTTCTGCTATGAAATGGGCAGTTAACGAGATGGAGCGTCGCTATTCATTGATGGCCGAAGAAAAGGTCAAGAATATCGTCGATTATAACAAAAAGATGGCCAAAAAAGGCGAAACTACCTCTGTCAAAGATGAAGATGGCAACGAACAGAAACACGATGGTGGCAAGATGCCATATATCGTAGTAGTGATTGATGAGATGGCCGATCTTATGATGATGGCAGGCAAAGACCTAGAAATGTTGATTGTCCGTGTCGCACAGAAAGGTCGTGCTTCTGGTATTCACCTTGTTCTTGCTACTCAGAGGCCAGAGGTCAAGGTTATTACTGGCTTGATTAAAGCTAACATTCCAGGCCGTATTGCCTTTGCAGTAGGTAGCCAGATGGATTCACGTATCATGCTTGATATGGGTGGTGCAGAAAAGCTTCTCGGTAAAGGTGATATGCTGATGCTTACCACCGAAATGATGGGCAAACCTCGCCGTATCCAGGGTGCATGGGCTAGTGATGAAGATGTTAATAATCTTACCGATTTCTTGCGTGAGCAGCGTCCACCAGAATATAATGACGAAGTTATTTCTCAGTCCGTTCAGATTAAGGGCCTTGGCCCATCAGACGGTGGTGCAATTGGTGATCTTGGTAGGAAATTCGATCCTAATGATCCAGTAGTCAGAAAAGCCGTAGAAATTACACTTTCAAAGGGTAAATTCTCTACTGCCTCACTCCAGGCATATCTAGGCAAAGGCCATGGTTTTGTGGCAGGTCTTGCAATCTGGCTAGAGCAGATTGGCGTGATTGGCGAACCAAACGGCAACAAACCTCGTGATGTATTGATTTCTTCGATGGAAGAGTTTGACCAGCTGGCTGGTGCATAAAATAGAAAGCATTTCGCTGGCATCCTGTTACTCACTCATTAGTATTCTGTTTTCCATTTTGTACTTGCTTTCCGCCTCGTCAAAATTAGCTCGCAATTCCTTAAAAATGAAATACTTCGTTTCATTTTCTAGGTAATTGCTCATAATTTTGACAGAGGGGAAATGCGCTTTTAAAAAATGAAAAGCCATAATACTAATGAGTGAACGCGGATGCCATGGGAAGTTTTTCAGGTTGCTAATTCTGCGGTCGCAACGAACAGTATTCATGCCATTTTTGGCACTTTCATCTAATGTTGTTAATTTGTCATACCATACGTAGATTCTAAATGCGTTGGTAGCAGCTTTTGATGTATTTGACCAGTATATTCCAGCATTAGTTGTACGAAATAACCCAGACCAGCTTCCCCCATAGAAATGGCCACTCATAATCATATTGAACGGGTAGTTCCTAAATACTAGGCCATTGTATTTTCCATCTTCTGAAATACTCAAATTATAAGTATCGAGTAAATACTTCCATGACTTTGACTGGTTATAATAATCCCCACCCGAGCCACCGTAAGGCATTTGCCACCCAAGCGGACAGAAAGAATCAGGAGCAACTTCATTTAGCTCATAGTCGAGACTGTCAGGATCTGCAATTGCTGAAATATAAGAGTAATATGTGCCAATATCCTGTTCTTCGAACTCGCCATTACTTGGACCAACTGTCCTGATTGAGCATGATACTTGCGATCCACCATAGTATGGCGGATTATTCGAATCCCAGATATTTGGACAACCGTTACCGTAATATGTATAGGATTTGATATAGTCGGTATTAGTTATTGGAGTTCCTGCCACCGTGCCGTCGATGAGTAACTAAAATGCTTATCGTTGCAATGATAAAAACTGTTTGTTAGTATTGTTTCAAACAAAAATGCTCTCGAAGATCTTTATTAAATCCCTTTTTAATCTACTCATCAAATATTTGTCGGAGATCAGTAAGGAGTATATATGAACGAAAAAAATTTTGATGAGTGGAACGAACTTAAGAAAGAATTGCAGCTGGGAAAAAGCATGCCTATGATTACGGAAGGTGATATATGGTGGTGCGATATTGATTTTCAAAATAAAAACCAAGTCGCAGTCTTATCTCAAATAAGGCCGTATAGTGTTTATAGACTGTCCTGTAGAATGGGCTCGCTAGACGATGTGGACAGGGAAAGAGTAAAGGATTCACTACTAAAATTCTTAAGATAAAATATTCCCAACTCTTGCGAGTTGGGCCGCGGGTATCCCCGAATATGCGCTTATTATATCAAACAATCAAATATATGTAAAGGATAGTCACTCATCGACGGCACGGTGGAAGGAACGCCTGCTAATATGACAGTAGCACCATACAAAGATACTGACATCTCCCATGATCACACTTATTATGGTAAAGGATGTAAAAATGGGTGGGGCACTGATGGTAATGGTGGATCACAGACACCATGTGCAGATAGCAATGCCGGTGGGCGTTACGTCATAACAGCTGATAGTGAAACACAAAAAACCGGCACTATATTTAATTATCAGGCCGCAACTTCTGGAACTGGGGGAACGATATCTACTGATAAAACCGATTCTCCTGACACTTTCTGTCCTCTTGGCTGGCAAATGCCTTACAGTGGCACGGGTGGGGATTATGATGATAAGTCTAAAACATGGAACCATTTGTTTAAAGCATATAGTCTTCATATCGGTGACGGAACAGCTGCAGATGCTATCAAGGCAAAATCCTACCCATTTTCCTACGTCTACGCTGGCCGTTACTACTGGAGTACAGGTCGTTTATACGACCAGAAAAATGCTGCCCTCTATTGGTCCTCTACCGCAGTTAGTAGTACAGTTGCTTACGGCTTGTCTATATGGGGCGATGGCCTGCGACCTGCCCGCACGGATGGCAAGACACTCGGAGACACGATTCGGTGCAGCGAGTAATTTTGGCATCCGGGAAATGAGCCTACTTTCATTTCGAGAAGCAAAAATCTCGAGCATTTGTGTTATTTGCGGACCCGACGCGACGACGTGGAGCGCATCAGCGAGGAGCCCCGTAACGACGGGCGCGACGAAGCGGTCCGCAAAAACACCAAATGTCGGGTTTTTGCCGCTTCAGATTTACATATAGGCGAATTTACAAAGGATGCCAAAGAACAACTTTGCTAGAACGCAAGCATAAGCTTCCAAATTGTACTTGATGGACAAGTGTGCAAAATCCGGACAAATGTCTAAATTTTCTAACAGAGGTCGGTATTGCTAATGACAGGGGAAGCACAAAAGGCTACTTTTTCAAGCACTAGCCCGATACAAAATTTCTTTCATGCTAATGCTTTTATTGTTCAGCGATTTATGTATAGTTGACTTGCGGGCCGGATCAAAATGTGCATCCTCTCCGACAAGAGAATGTGGGTAGACCGGCCCGAGGGAAACAACAGTAGTCAAATGCTTGCAAAAATCACTGATCTGATGTATAATAATCCCGATAATATTAAACACTCAGCAAGTGAGTCTAGAGCTGCATTTGCTTTAACCAAAGGAGTATAATAACGTGAGACAGTATGAATTAACTGTTTTGATTCATCCTGATTTGGAGATGAATCTACAGCCTGCTCTCGATAAGGTCACGAAGATCATCGAGGACGCAGGTGGTAAAATCACCAAAGAGACTAACGAAGGAAAGAAACGTTTGGCTTACAAGATTGCCAAGCAAGAATTCGCAGTCTACTATTACTATGAAATTGACCTACCATCCGACAACGAACGTGGTGTGGCCAAGAAAATTACAGATAACTTGGATATTGCTGACGAGGTGATCCGTCATCTTCTAGTCATTGTTGATGACGAACGTCGCAAGGCTAAGGAACGCAAGGCTCAGAAAGAGAAAGAAGAAGCCGAAAACGAAGGTGCAGAAGAGCCAAAAGAGGATAAGGAGGAAAAATAATTATGGCTAGGGGTTTTTCTAAAGTAATCATCATGGGTAACGTCGTACGTGACCCAGAAACCAGATCAACATCTACTGGTAATAGCATTACTAGTTTTTCAGTAGCAGTTAACCGTTCTTACAGAGG
>JAFWEB010000012.1 GCA_017515925.1 Candidatus Saccharimonadota bacterium
TCCTCGGCGATAATTGCAATACCGGCAATAAAGTCTTTGATCATATCCTGGAAGGCTAAACCTACTACAGCCGTCAAAATTCCAAGTCCAGCAAGCAAGGAGGTAACATTGACACCCAAAATAGACAATATCACCAGTAAGATAATTACCAAGAAAATATAGCGCAAAATACTTGAGAGCATCTGTGATATCGTCTTGATGCGCTGCTTTTGAGCAGGTTTTGCCTTTTTGCCACCGGCTTTTTCAAAAGTGATTTTGAGAATGCGTTTTAGAATTAAATAGACAACTAATACAAACAAAATATAGAGTGCCGAATTAATCAGCTTTTTGAGACTTACTTCTGTACCAAAGAAATTGAAAATCACTTTTATCTCCTGTTATTTCTATAAAGATTATAGCACAACCATTTTCGGGGAATCAAAATAAGCCAGCAGGCTGGCCTATTTTGATCTTTTCTATATTATGACTTATTTCTTCTTAGAAAGAGTCAAGAAACCGTTACGTGGATTCTCATTAACGACACGATCTGCAGGAAGATCAACAGGTGTACCCTTGCCACCGTTCTCAGTCTTAGTAAAGAAATAGATAGTCTGCTTCTTACCGCCACGAAGGGTAACTTCTGACTGACGTAGGTAGTAGGTAATTCCTTTACTGTTGGTATGTTGATAGGCCATAATTCCTCCTTAATTGATATATTCTTATCTTATGACCCCTAGCTCCAGATGTCAAGAGGTTTTTTCTAGTTTTTCAAAAAAACTAATGCTAAACGGAGTACACCCCAGAGTAAAAATCTTAAAATAACAGCCACAATCACTATCAAACAGATTATCATCATAAAACCAGATAGGGTAGGAGTCCAGATTGGGGAAGAGAAATCATAGCGGAACAACGCTGTCGATGGCAAGGACGCTACAAATGTATCCTGTAAGCTCTCTGATGTAGGGTATTTTGCGATTTCGCCCGTCATACAATCTAGATAGCCCTGACTATTCCAAGCCCAGCCGTATTGAATAGCCAGAGGTTTACAGACTGCCATGGCTGCCGCAAAAACATTTCCATTAGGATTTTCATCGGTCCCAGCCTGTGCTTCAGCCGCAGCCAAAGCCTCACTAGCTTTTCTCTGATATTGATGCTCTAGATAAATTGGGCCCGTACCAAAAGATACCTTCTGCACTCCATTTCGCTCAACAATGTTTATCACCGTATGAGAGAAGACAAATGATTTTAGCTTTTGCAAAGCCTCTGATATTTTTTCATCATCCCCTTCTTCATCAGCAGCCATTACCTCTTTTTTGAGATCTGTCATATGGATATGGTCAAATCTCATAATGGTAGCCTCAATAAATAACAAAGGAATCAAAATCAATACCAACTGCCAAGTCTTGACCTGGCGTAGTTTCTTGAGCGAACGTTTTATGTCATTTTTCTTAATGCCACCCATAAACTTGATATAATTATATCATGAATATTTATGTTTCTGGTATTTCTGGAACCGGGCTTGGTCCGCTTGCTTTGATGGCACGCGATGCTGGTCTCGGTGTATGCGGCTCAGACCTGTCAGAGGGTGCTGTTTCAAGCGAGCTTCGCGCTAAAAAGATTGATTTTGCTATCGGCAAACAAGATGGCAAATTTTTACAGAAAAAAGTAGACGAGGGAAAAGTAGATTGGTTTGTCTATACATCCGCCTTGCCAGAAGATCACCCTGAATTAGTCCTCGCAAAAAAGCTCGGTCTTCGCACTTCCAAGCGCGATGAATTGATCGCATACCTAGTAGAAAAGCAAGATTTAAAAATGGTAGCAATCGCCGGTACTCATGGCAAAACTACCACTACCTCTATGATTGTCTGGACAGCGCTCAATCTTGGCCTGCCGGTTTCATATCTAGTTGGTACTACTTTGCCTTTTGCCGAAGCCGGACTATATGACCAAGACTCCGAGTTTCTAATCTATGAAGCTGACGAATACGACCGTAATTTTCTTCATTTCTATCCTTGGCTTTCCGTCATCACCACCGTTTCCTATGATCATCCAGACATTTATCCGACCAAATTGGATTATTTGCGCGCTTTCATGAAATTTGAATCCCAGAGCGATACCGTGATTCGTGGCAGTGAAATGGAAGGGGATGCTGTGATAAATAACGACACTTATGATTTTTCTGACAAATTCCACTTAGCTGGCAAAGCTCGCCGCTATGATGCGAATCTTGCCATGCAAGCCATTTTTGAAATGGTCGAAGAGGCGGATATGGTGACCGCTGGCAAAAATTTGCTCAATCTAAAAGATGCCGAATCTTACGAGGGCCGCAATATAGACGAAGAATTAATCATAGAAATACTAGATAAATTCCCAGGCGTAGGCCGACGTTATGAACGAATTACAGAGGGGGTATATACAGATTATGGACACCATCCAGAGGAAATCGCCGCCACTATTGACATGGCATTAGAAGATGCCAAAATCAACGGATTTAAAGGCGTTGTGGCGCTGTACGAGCCGCATCAAAACACTCGCCAGCACGAAGTAAAAGACGGCTACCAAGATGCTTTTGTTGGTGCTGATAAACTTTTCTGGCTACCTACTTATTTGACGAGGGAAGACCCAAGTCTATCAATCCTTACTCCAGCTGATTTTATTGCAGATTTATCAAATAAAGAAATCGCCGAGCCAGCCGAGCCAAACGATGAACTAGCGAACAAAATTAAAAAGTTTCACGATGATGGCTATTTGATATTATTAATGACCGCCGGCCCAGCCGACGCGTGGTATAGAAAGGTTTTCCATGGCTAAAAATGTCAAAAACAAAGTATTAAAATTTGTCGGGGTAGGAATTACTGCTGCTCTTGCCGATTATGGCGTATATGAGTTTTGTCTACTTGTTTTGTTTGGTAATAATAACGACATGATCATGGTGTCGCAATTAATCTCCTTAGTGGTTGCAACCTTCGTAGCATTTATTTTGCATAGCAATATCACCTGGAAAGGACGAGATCCAGGGAAATACGGCATCATCAAATTCTTTATTTGGAACCTAGTAGTGCTACTTTTGATGCGCTCTTTCCTATCTTGGTTCTTTGGCCTGCTCACTGGCCTATACGAATTCGGCTACATGCTTTCTAGCGGAATCAATCTACCATTTTCTTTCGAATTTATCCAAAGTACTGCGATCTTCGTCTTGATGAATATCGTCACTATGACGGTCAATTACTTCTTCTATGACAACTTTATTTTTGGCAAAGACAAGAAAGAAGAGAAGAGTACTACACAAAGAAAAGCAGAGCCGGCAGCAGATAAATCTGCAAAGCATTCGGCAGACCAGAGAAAAACATCAGAGTCAAAAGATAACTAAACACCAAGCTAATAAAGAGTGGGGAAGCTTTGCGGATGTTTCTGATGACAAGAAATGCAACTACCAGAATCAAGCCACAACCAATGAGGCCCGTCTCCAGAAGAATGCTATAATATTCGTTTTGCACAATTTCTTTAGCATTAATGTCATTTGGGAATTTTTCCTTCATTGCGACACCAGCACTGCCAAGGCCTGCCCCTACAAAGATATATTGAGGATTGGATTTCCAGGTGTCAAAAGCATAGTGATTTAGATCTAAGCGACGGTTGGTAGATTCCTCGACATAACCAGAAAAATCGGATTCATTATTGTTTTCCTGGTCTGGTTGTGGAGAACTCTGTTCGGTTTGTTCGGTTTTTGTGGAAATCTGTTCGGAATTATCCTGCACCTCTCGCAAATCAATTTTTCCTAGCGAGAGCTGGTGGATAGATTTGGCTATGCCGGAATAAAAAGTATCATTTGTCGGGCCCACCTCAGCAAAGATACCTTGCGCACAGAGGGAAATAGCAAATGCTAAGAGTACCATTCCAAGGGAACTAACAATACTTGTTGATGCAACTTTTATTTTCTTTGATTTCTTTAATAGAATCATTTCCAACGCAAACCCTAATATCATTGCATAAATTGCACCCCTAGAGAAAGTGAAGAATAGCGTAGCGCTAAGGAATATTGTGACGGCGATCAAGGAAGACTCGTGTTTGAACAATTTCTGTTTATCAAAAGTGCAGATCAGATAGTAGCAGAGAAGCACTGGTGCAATTAGAAGATTTCCCATAAACTGCGGTTCAATTGCAAAACCATTTGGATGAGGGAAACCAAAGGCTGTCGTTACGCATCCTTGACAGAGAAGAGTAGTATCCCTGGATACTCCCGCTACATCAAGGATACATTGAACAAGACAGTAAATTGACATTACGACTGCCGAAACAAGCAATGTAGTCAGAATAATGTTCAGCAACCCACCAAACGGTGATTTTTTCTCGGATTTAGACAATTTAATACTATATATAATATTCAATATCGAAAATGCCACCAGCCAGACCATCCCAGCCGTCAGGAGCGTTCGTAATTTATTCCCAGACCAAATCAGGGAAATAGTAAAATACAGGGGAACTATGGCCGCTAGAGCTATCTTTTTCCAATGATAAAACTTAATTAAAGAACGAATCTTTGGAAGACTTGCAAGGGAAAAGAGCACCAGCCATATTTCTGGTAGTGATAGCTCGAGGTTCATCGTCTCGCTTTCGCCAATTGTTATTACTGGATGATAGGAAAAAAAGAGAACTACCGGTAGCAAGATCAGTAGACCGTTACGAATATAATCAATAAATTTTTTATTCATTTTTTTCTGCTAGCTCCTGTTTAATCAGCAGACGCATCTTTTTGACAAACTCTTTTTTATCAAATTCTAATGTTGTATTTTTTACAACATTTGGATTAAATTTATTTGGATCGAATTTCTCTATTGCTTCGGCCAGAGAATTAACAGATTGAGATTCAAAAAACTCGCCGTTTTTCCCAGGCTGAATATAATCTAGAGCGCCACCTTTTCCAAAGGCAATCACTGGCGTGCCACAGGTCATTGCTTCAATCGGAGCCAAACCAAATGGCTCAAGGCTTGGGAACAAAAATCCATCCGCTTCAGCTAAGTATTTACATAGTTTCTTTTGTGACATAGTCGGGAGGAACTTAATATTGGAATTACCGTTTGACATTTTGACTAATTTATTATGTTCTGGGCCATCACCAATGAGAGTAAGGTTTACCCCTGTTTTGATGGCTGCTTTTACACACAAATCTAGCCTTTTCCAGTTGACTTGTCGCGAAGTTGTGATGTAATTATTGCAACAGTCGGCTTGACTTTTTGTTGATTTTATTTCCCTGCTTGTGGATAACTTTTTTAGTTCCGTGGAAAACTTTTCCACATCAACTGGCGGGAAAACTACCTTTGATTCCCTCTTGTAATATTTCTTAATTTGATCCTGCGCATAAGTTGAGATCGTCACAAACATATCTGGCCGCTGGGCCGCAGCATAATCTTTCTTGCGAAGTGGTTTTACGAATAGTTTCAGACCTAATCTCGCCAGTGGGTTCAAAATGCCAAATCCAGGGTTTTTTAGGTAATCATCATACATACCCCAATAATATTGCGTAGGCACATGGCAATAACAGATGTGTTTCTTGGCTTTTACTGACTTAGCCTCGGCACCAGTCACCGATATTACCAAATCATATTCCGTTAGATCTAGATGAGAAAAATATCTCTGCCTGAGTGGGCTAATAAAACGCCTGAGGCAAGTCGGAAATACTTGCAGCCAACCAGTCCTCACATCGGCATCCAAAAACCAATCAATTCCCTTTTTATTGTATTTTGATGTATAGATTGGTGCATCTGGATACATTTCGTGAAATGCTAGGAGCACTGATTCTGCTCCACCCACCGTCGTTAGCCAATCGCAAACAAGAGCGACTTTCATTATTTTGCGCCTTTTCTCGTAAACACCGCGCCAATCGTCTTAAACAAGATACTAATGTCCATCCAAAGCGACCAGTTCTGAATATAATAAAGATCTAGCGCTCTTCTCTCTTCAAAAGAAATGTCACGACGGCCAGATACTTGAGCCAAACCAGTCAGGCCAGATTTTACAGAAAGCAATAATGAGCGATCACCATAATCTCTGAGCTCACCTGGCACTAATGCACGCGGACCAACTAGAGAGATGTCGCCCTTAACCACATTGAATAGTTGTGGCAACTCATCTAGAGATGTTGCACGAAGCAAAGCTCCAATGTGAGTAATTCGTGGATCGTTTGGCAAAGAGTCACCATTTTTGCGATATTTCTCAATCAGCTGAGGCTTGCCCATTTTAGTAAAGGCTTCTTCTGGGCTCATGCCTGAATACTCTGGCTTCATAGAACGGAATTTATAGATCCTTACTTTTTTGTTGTAACGAGAAAGGCGGTATTCTGAATAAATTGCCGAATGATGGATATCGGACAGTTTTACAATTAACCAGATTATTGCCATTGGGATTAATGCAACAATCAGTATCAAAGAGCCCAGGACAATGTCCATTGCGCGTTTGACAAACCTCGCTACGCCGATCAGCGGAGTAACTTTAACAAAGATTGCCGGTGTATCACCAATCAATTCTACTTCACCAATGTGTGATGACAAAGCAGTCTCTGATGGAATGAAATAATAGAGCAGGTGATTTGCAATTGACTCACTATAGACATGTTCTGTTGCATCTTCGTCAGTCTGGAAAATCACATCAGCTTTTGCCCATTTCAATGCTTCTTTAAGCGAGGTGAAACGCTTGCCCTGATATTCAGTCGGAATATATTTCTTGTTTGAAACTACTGCAGCTAGACTAAATCCATCTTCTGGGAAATTTGCAATGTGTTCCAAAATCCTGGTCGTATTAATATTATTGCCAATCACGATTGCACGGAGTGTTCCCTTGTTGTGACGAATAATTGCCATCCTAATACGACGAATAATAAACCTCATTATGAACAAAACTACAAAACATAGAATCATTGCATAGACTGCAACTAGACGAGTTGGGAAAATATGTTCTTCGGTAAAGAAATCATAAGTAATCAGCGCCATAATACCAAGAATCGATGCCACAAGTAGTCTCAAAGTTTCTGGCAGGCGTGAACGATTGAGAATGACTGTTTTATTATAGAGGCCAAGAAGAAGCATCAAAAGTACCCAAATTGGCAACAAAAAACAGATAGTAGTGATAAATGCACCAGTCTCTACTTCAAAATAATAAGGCTTCTGGTCAATGTGAATACGGAATAAATAAGCCAACAGAAAAGACGCTATAATAGCGACAATATCGCCCACCATTAGGATCACACGATACACTAGACCGGGGTCTTTTTTCATGCATATATTATAACATGATGTATAATATTTATAAATATGACGAAAGGTGAAAAATGAAGATATTAGTGACCGGCGGAACAGGTTTTATCGGGTCTTTTGTGGCAGTGGAACTAATCAAAGCTGGACACGAAGTAGAGATTGTTGATAATCTCTGCAATAGCAAAGAATCTGCCATTGATCGCATTGAGGAAATCACCTCTATTCGTCCCAAATTTCACAAACTAGACTTATGTGATGCAGAGCTCACAAATAAACTTTTTGAAGACAATTCTTATGATGCAGTCATTCATCTGGCCGGATTAAAATCAGTTAGCGAAAGCATCGAAAAGCCTGAGCTCTACCATGACAACAATGTAGGTAGCGCGTCCAATGTAATTGACGCTATGCGTTCTACCGGCGTCAAATATTTCGTTTTTTCTTCCTCTGCTACAGTGTATGGCAACCCCGGCGTTGTTTCATTTACCGAGGATCTACCTACTGGCAAAAATCTTTCCAGTCCTTATGGAGAATCAAAATTTGAGATTGAACAAATGTTGAAATCTGAAGCAGAAAGAGACCGTGATTTCCACGCTTCCCTACTTCGTTATTTCAATCCAATCGGCGCAGATCCGTCAGGCAAGCTCGGCGAAGA
>JAFWEB010000013.1 GCA_017515925.1 Candidatus Saccharimonadota bacterium
GCCTGGCCAACCTCATTGTAATAGGTTTGAGGCTTAATGAAGATGGTTTGTTCTCCATTAATAGAGGTCTTTAGCCAGATGGCATTGAATTTTGGGTTCTGTTCCCAGTTCAGACCTTTGATTTTGGTGTAAAAATCAAGGGTGAGGAAGCCATAATTATGACGGGTGAAATTATACTTATTCTCTGGATTGCCAAAGCCTACAACTAGTTTCATCTAGAAATCTCCTTTTTGATCGGTTTCTTCGCCTTTTTTACGGCTATTATCACTACGATAAGAGAACATGATTGGCGTGCCTAGATATGGGTAGAATTCGCGGATTTTGCGCTCGATATAGCGCTTGTAAGACCAGTGAAGAAGTCCTAAATCATGACCATGAACTACAAACCAAGGCGGACATACATCTGTTTGGACGATGTACTTTGGCTTTGGATGGGTGTTCTTGAGGCCAGCTGGAATATGGGTTTCGCGTGCTTCAAGAAGAATACGGTTGAGATCTTTGGTTGCAATCTGATGGTGGCGAGCTTCGTCAATCTGCTCGGCGAGCTCAAACAATTTGGTGACATTTTTCCCTGTTTCACTACTGGTGAAAATCACTGGTGCATAAGGCAAAAAATCATAGTCACGCTCGAGCTGGTCTAGGAGATAATCGGCGCTAGTGCGGTTTTTGATGTTTTCCTCGCCAAAATAATTAGTTGGTTGAGAATCGTCCATTAGGTCAGACTTCGTTACAACCATGATGATTCCCTTGCCCGCCTCTGTGATTTGACCAGCTAGAGATTGATCTAGCTTGGAATGAGGCTCGGTAGAATCAATTAGTAGTGCGCAGATATCGGCTTCTTCGATGGCAGCTAGAGTACGGATGGCGGAGAATTTTTCGATACCAACTTCTCTACGTCCTGGTTTTCTGAGGCCGGCGGTGTCAAGGATTTCGATCTCGCGACCTTTGAATTTAACAGATACGCGGTTGATATCCCTAGTAGTTCCTTGGCGGGAAGAAACGAGAGCTTGCTGCTTTTTTGCAAGGCTGTTAAACAGGGACGATTTGCCGACATTAGGGCGACCGATCAGGGCTATTTTAAGAGGTGGCTCGCTTGTGGCGGGCTCTGTCGTTGCGCCACCTCTGATACCTAGCTCCTTTAGAATTGCATTTTTTAGATCAGTAATTCCTTGTCCTGTGGTGGCTGAGGTGCGGAAAATATTGTTTTCATCAACACCGAGGGCACGAAATTCATTAATATCTAGTGCTTCACCTCTGTCAGATTTATTCAAAACCAGGAAAATCGGCTTTTTGGATCTAAGAGCACGCTTGGCAATATCCTTGTCGCGGTGGTCGAAGAATTTAGTGGAATCAAGAGTGAGCAAGATGATGTCGGCGCTTTCTATTGCGTCGTTAATCTGATCTTGAATGCCAGCCTCAAAATCATCTTCGGGGTTTTTGAGACCAGCAGTATCAACCATCAGGAACCTATCGTCTATTCTAGCAGAAACATTATCACGTGTTGTGCCTTCTTCTCTGGCAACGATGGCAATGTTTTTTTGTGCAAAACGATTTAGCAGGCTAGATTTGCCGGCGTTCGTTTGTCCAATTAGTGCCACGATAGGTAAAGTTTTCATGTTTATATCATAACATTTTTGCCCTTAAAAATCAAGAATTAATGCTTCAGGCTATTGACATAAATAAGCATATGTGCTATAATAAAAACATATAGTATCTATTGATGCCATAAGATCTTTAAGGGAGGAAAAAGAGATGGGAAAATTGACTGCAGATCAATTAAATAACGAAGGATGTGTCAGATTGGCTTGCCGCTTAGGACAAGTAAGGAGCTATGAATATCGCTCCGCTTTTAGAGATTACATAAGAAATCCTAGCAAAGCTAGCCTTGGTCTTGTAAAGAGATGGGAAAACAAGCTAAAAGGTCCCATTACTGCACTCGACGATAGCGATATCAAAAAACTACAGAGGCAGGTCTACGAAGGCAAACATTTCGATTATCCTTACAGTTCCAAATAACCTTATCTCTTAGGCACGACTATTACAGTCGTGCCTATTTTTTTGTTTTAGATTTTATCTATAATGTCTGAGGTTTGGTTTAACAAAGATTGTTTTTTATTGTTATCCAGGTCACCAAATTCTTCATAATCATAAAGCACAGTCATATTTTTACAGAAAGTATTGTATGATGATCCAAATAATTGTTGAATTTGGTTATTGCTACGGTATTCACCTGTCTGGGCGCAGATGATATACCATTTCAGAGTGTCTGTGTCCATCTTATCTATTAATTTTGCTGCCAATTGGGTAGCTGGCATGTCGTGCTTTGCACAGGTTTCTTCTAGATCCTGAGCAGTCTCTTTTAGATTTGTATTTTTCAGGTACATTTTCATCGCAATATTACCTAAAGCCTCTGCCATGCCTTCTTCTAGGCCTTTCCATCCCATAACGGTGTTTCCTACTGTGTCATAACCATCTTCTAGATAATTGGATGGAGTAGTTTGGATAGAATGAATCATCTCGTGGGCTATAGAAGCTGATAATCTATTGCGAACCTTTTGGCGTTCGTCACCTTCACTATCGTAAAATTCTTCAATTTCGTCAGAATCACGCCCAACGACTATTCCATAAATACCAGGATCGTATGCACCAGCCATATCTGAATCTTCTTCTAGACCAATCGGTATTTCCTCGATAAATTGAAATTGATTACTATCTATACCAATTTCAGAAAACAAATTACCGACAGCTTTCGCTGCGGTATCTCTTGCTTCGTAAAGAAAACTTTCTAGGCCACTTTCTTTATCCTCATCCGTCATAGCATATTCTTCAGCCATATCAACCCAGCCGGCTGGAGCGTTTTTGTTAGCAGTTAGTTCCTCTCTCTCTCTCTCTCTCTGATCAGCGCCGCTGTCAGTCTTTAATATTTCGTTCATTTTCCTCCTTTTATTATTCCTTCTATTATAGCATTAAAATAGGCCGCAACTAAAGCGGCCTAAGTAGATAATTAGGATCACCTCATTTCTCCGACTCTGTCGGCACTATCACCGGGATAATCCGGGATAATGTGGTATCTGTCAAACAGTTGACCATACTCCTTCATGGCGATTTTGTGGGATTCTTTTGACATACCGCGTGGAAACGGTATGGGATTAACCAAAAGATGCGCACCTTCGATTACACGATCGCTGTCTGCTCCGGCAACATACCAAATCATATTGCCATCTTTGTCTACGTACCATTTCCAGCTGCCCCCCCTGTCGACAATCACGCGTCCATTGAGGATGACAGGCTGATTGCCGTAGGAATAGACGAAATTCTTATTTCCAAGCCTAAAAACTGCTATACATGGCTCTGTAATTCCGTCTTTTTTCAATTCTGAGAAAATGACGCTCTCTAGATTGATGTGCGGCACTGATTTGATACAAATTGGCTGATAGCCCCCGACAAATGTTGCCCAATTGCTATAATCTTTGGCCAGCCTAAACGTCAGCCCCTCTCTTAAGCGACGTTTGTTTTTTGACTTGGTTTGCCGAGTTTTCTTTTCGGCATCATTTAGCAATTCGGTCTTTGTGACAGCCTTGCCGTTGATGAAAAACACCTTGTACAAATAGTAGACCCCCTTTCCCTAATTATTAAACTACTTGCC
>JAFWEB010000014.1 GCA_017515925.1 Candidatus Saccharimonadota bacterium
GTGATTTCATCACGCAACATATGAACGCGTGAAATAATCCAAATATCTAATGGATTTTTCAATTTGGAGAGATCAGCAGTTTTGATCGAATCGTCCGCCAACGAAGTATCACGAGGGTCAAAATTGTCGACATTCGCATATGTAGCGAAGAAATCATACACATTCCAAATCATGGAGATCTTGCGTGCAGTATCGGATACATCCTTGTCTAGAAGCGCAAAATCTTCTCCAGCTAGCACTGGTGAAGAAATCAGTAGCAAGCGATATGAGTCAGCAGAATACTGGTCAATTAGCTGATTTGGATCGGTATAGTTGCCAAGGGATTTACTCATCTTGCGACCATCGTTACCAGCCAGAGTACCGGTAGTAATGACATTTTTATAAGCATTCTTGGACTTGCTATCTTTAATGTCTTTACCAAATGCACCAATACTTGCAAGTGCAGTATTAACTGTATGGACATAATAGAACCATGCACGCACCTGACCAACATATTCCACGATGAAATCTGCAGGATACCCGGCTTCAAATTTTTCCTTGTTTTCAAATGGATAATGCATCTGAGCAAATGGCATCGATCCGGATTCAAACCAACAATCTAGCACTTTATCAATGCGTTTGAAATGCTCACCATCAATATCAAATTCAATTTCGTCTACCCATGGGCGATGGTAATCTTCTAGTTTTTTACCAGAAAGTTCGTATAGCTCATCATAACTTCCGACGACTTTGATAGTTCCCTTGTCGCCTTTCCAAACTGGCATAGCAGTTGCCCAAAAACGATCACGAGATAAATTCCAGTCTGGCGCAGCTTCGATATTTTTTGCAAAACGACCATGTTTCAAATGTTCTGGGAACCAATTAATATTCTCGTTTTGCTCTAGCATCAATGGTTTACTACCATCTACGTCAAAGAACCAGCTTGGGAATGCGCGATACATAATGCGCTGCTTACTTCTTGGGTTAAATGGATATTCGTGCTTAATGTATTCAATCTTGTAGACGATACCTTTTTCTTCTAGAATCTTGGCGATAAATTTATTGCCGGCCCAACATTCAATACCATTTTCATCAGTATCACGAATACCAATTTCATGCAAATATTCATCCATCGGACCACAATAATATCCATTTTGATCCAAGACATCAACGCATGGAATATCATACTTTTTACTTAACTCATAGTCATCCTCACCATAAGCTGGTGCAATATGTACGATACCGGTACCATCTTCATTAGAAACGAAATCTGCTCCATATACCTGATAAGCCTTACTGAAATCTCCATCTTTTGGATGATATGCTTTTCCGTTTCCTCTTTCATCCGTAAATCCGGGACCATCCGCGTATAGTCCAACAGATAGATCTTGGATAATAGGCTCGTATTTCTTTCCGACTAGATCTTTGCCAGAAATAGTTTTGATAAGTTTGTTCTCTTGGTCGAAAAAAACCTTTTCGGCAAGCTCGGTTGCAAGTATTAGTTTCTCACCACCCACCTCGTAAATTCCGTATTCCATTTTTGGACTAACGGCAAGTGCCAAGTTAGCTGGCAAAGTCCATGGAGTAGTAGTCCAAGCGAGCAAATTTACATCTTTTTCGCCAGCGATTTCGTCAATTGCTTTGAATCGCACGAACGCGGAAGGGTCGGTCACGACTTGATATGCATCATTATCCATTGTAACCTCAGCTTTACTAACTGGGGTGGCAAATTTCGTATCATACATCAAGACTTTGCGGCCTTCATAAATCTTGCCTGCATCATAAAGTGTCTTGAATGCCCACCAGACAGATTCCATGAAATCTTTGTCCATGGTGCGATAAGCGCCTTTGAAATCTACCCAGCGACCAATGCGATCAATTGTGCCTTCCCATTCTTCGGAATTAGCCACCATACTTTCATGAGCTTTTTTGATGTAGTTCTCTAGTGAAATTGCACCGGGAGTACCTTCGGGAGCACCAATTTGGCGACGATCAGTAATGCCGAGTTGTTTTTCTACGAAATTTTCGGCTGGCAAACCATGACAATCCCAACCCCATCTGCGCTCACATTTGTAGCCACGCATGGTCCAGAACCTAGGCACGACGTCTTTTACTACCGAAGAAAGTAAAGTACCATGATGTGGCAAGCCGGTGATAAATGGAGGGCCATCATAGAATACATAGCTATCGCCATTTTTGCGAGAGTTGATGGATTTCTCAAAAATCTGGTTTTTCTTCCACCAGTCAATTAAAGCTACCTCGTATTCTTTGGCGCGTTTTCTTGGTTGAAATCTCATTTTTGCTCTCCTTTCTTTGTTAAATCTTTGATTGGTCCCCCTGGTATTCCTTGAAATGGCGTCTGGGCAATTTTATCATGGAATAATTCGTAAATGTCTATGCCGCATTTTTCGTCAAAATATCGTTTTAGTTCATAAATTTGGTTTAGAATTTCGCGTGGGTGTATCATTCCATGGCGTCTCACCACACTACAATATCTGCGCTCAATCGTAGAAACTCCATGTGCGCCCGACATATAATCGGCAAGCTGCACCAATCTATCGTAATCATCATATTCCGTTGCCGAAACATAATCTTTGATCCGTTTTTCGGCATCTTTATCTTCTAATTCAAGATTTTTGACAGCTTCTTTTGGATTAAAAGAATGCGTCATACAAATACGTGCCACGTCCTCCGGAAGGCCTTTTTCTATCAAAATGTCATAACCATCGGAAATGTGTTTCAAACCTGTGTGCGGGCCCCTATATCGGCCTATATCGTGCAATAAACCGCAGACGTAAGCTTTGTCTGGATCTAAGCCGGCACGCTCTGCGATTTTTTCAGCAACCTCGGCTGCGCCGCGTGAGTGATTTTCCCATGCAGAAATATTACTATCGGGATAATTCTCTTCTCGATATTTCATTCCCCATGCAAAAATTTCCTCGGCTTTTTCTCGCAGTACCATTGGATAGATTATATCATAAAATCCCAGTTAATTAAAACATAAGCTTTTTCTCTGGCATCCTTTTCATCGACGGCACGGTGGAAGGAACGAATATTGTTCACCAGGATCTTAGCTGGGGACATGATTATACTTACTACGGGAATGGATGTGAAAAAATCTGGGCAGAAGGTGGCTCAGAAGAATCTTGTAGCACTCGAATTGTCAAATCATTTGATGACGAAAACCAATACATCGGAGTTTACTATCATTTCCAAGCCGCTACCTCTGGTTCAGGAAATATGGCGACATCTCCTGATAATACTAACATTTCTGATACTTTCTGTCCTCTTGGGTGGCAAATGCCTTACAGTGGCACGGGTGGGGATTATTATGATAAGTCTAAATCATGGAATTATTTGTTCAATAGATACGGATATGATGAAAATGGTGCAAATAACAATAAAATTAGATCTTACCCATTTGGCTATGTCTGGGGAGGATTTTATGACTGGAGCCAAGGAAAGCTCTTCCATTTAAATAATGATGCCGAATATTGGTCTATAACAAAATCAACAGAAGGTTCTGTTTACAGGTTTAATTCCTGGGATAACAACTTCAAGATTACATCTAAAGTTTATATTATGAGAGGCAATTCTGTTCGTTGCGTCACGAGATATTAGCATCCTGATTTCCTAATCACCCGACAACTTTCTTTTTTATTTTTATTTGTTGGCCGGGCTGTGGTATAATAGATTTGCAGGATGTTACGGAATACTGTAAGGATCGTCCCCCTTTGCCACCGTAATGGGTTCAGGAGGCACCGATCTACCACGTGTTAGCGGCAAGCGCTACTCAGTTATAGTACCCGCAAGGGTGCTTTTCTGATTCCATTTTTTTGTGTCATGCTTATGCTTGCCTCTGTTATACTTCTTTGCTACGATAGTTTCATGAAAAAATCCAGCTCTCAAAGAAGGTTAAATATCTTTATTGATGAAACCGGCGAATTCGGATTTAGTGGTAAGTCTGCTAAATTTTATGGCATTTCCCTTGTAATACATGAACAAAATGATAGTATAGAAAAAGAGATTTCTAATCTTGAAAAGAAATTTGAGCAACTTGGCTTCTTTGGCACATTTCATATGGGAGATCTATTATACTCTCATGGCGAGTTCAAAAATATTGATGCCACAACTAGAAAACGTATATTTTTTGCAATGTATGATTTTGCGAGAAAAATAAAAGTTAAATACTATTCTGCTATTTTCGAAAAAACATTCTCAAATAACCCCGATACTCTAAAGAAGAAAATCTACATGACATTGACTGACCTCGTAAATAATCATTTTGATTATTTCAGTAGTTTTGACGATGTTATCGTATACTACGACAGTGGTCAGAGTAAACTAGCGTCGGTTATAGATGATGTATTCTCAATACTTAATGGCTATAGAAGAAAAGTACGCTTCGATCATTATGAGAAGAAATTATTTCAAGTAGCAGATTTGATGACATTTTTAGATAAACTAATGTTGAAATACGATAGCAGAACTAAATACACCGATACAGAAGCGCGCTTTTTTAATATTTATAATATTCGTTCTTTCAAAAAATCTCTCAAAAATAGTCGTTTTGAAAAAAGTAATAAAATCAGAAAAGCACCCTTTCGGGTGTTATGATATTAGTAGTAAATGGCGAGCTTCCATCAGGATGCCCCTTCCCTAGCTATCTTTGGCCCAAATTGCCACTTGTTCTATCTGTGGCAGAGGTGTGCCAGACCACTGTTCTAAGACTTTTCCGTCGTTATCCAGAGCGATGATGGTTGGGAATTGGACGATGTCATACATCTGTGCA
>JAFWEB010000015.1 GCA_017515925.1 Candidatus Saccharimonadota bacterium
ATTGCCAGCCAAGAGGACAGAAAGTATAAGGAGAGTCAGATTTGTCGGTGTCCATAGCACCGCCGGCTCCGACTGTTGCAGCTTGGAAGTTATAGTAGGTACCATTTTTCTGAGTTTCTCCATCGGCAGTGGTTATATAACGTCCGCCAGCATTATTATCTGGACAAGGAGTTTGAGAACCACCTTCGCCACTGGTACCCCAACTATTATTACAACCACGTCCGTAATATGTGTGATCGTTAGTCACAGTTCCATCCTTATATGGCGCTATAGTCATATTAGCAGGGTTTCCCGCCACCGTGCCGTCGATGAAGGCTAGAAAATATAATTCTAGAAATAGCAAGCATAAACACCTATATTGTGCTTGATGGACAAGTGTGCAAAATCCGGACAAGTGTCTAAATTTTCTAACAGGGGTCGCTGTTATCAGGGGTGGGGGAAGCACGAAACACAACTTTTTCAAGCATTAGCCCGATACGAAATTTCATTTACACTTATGCTTGTATTTTTTGTTTAAGTGGCTCATAATGCCCCTTGGGTTTAGTTGCCGAGAATCTGCCTACGAGTTCCTGATCAGCTCTCAACGGCGCTGGTGGGGGTTAGTGTGCTAGGCCACGCTCTCTCCATGAGAGATCGGTGCCGTCGTTAACAGAAAGGAGGTAAAGATGCCAGAAGAAACACTTGAGCTTCGTGTGAGAGTTGGATTGACTGGGTTTACCGCTGTACTTCAGCGACGAAAAACACTACCCCGCGAGGAGTAGTGTCTAAACCCTAAAGTGACCGTTCCTAGCGCGGTCGCTATGATTTAAGTATAAGTTGAATTTAAATTATAGTCAAGATGCTAAAGTCTGGGGTGCAACGAAGCGGTAGTGCAAATGGCGATGTTAGCTGATTTAAACCATAGTTATCGCTTCTAATATGAAGATAATTTGTGTTACTTCCATCTGATCTGATTGAAGACCAATATAGGCCGCGGTCTCCTTGTCGGTATAATAATCCAAACTCAAACCAAAAATGCCCAGAGAGTATATACGAAAGCGGGTATGACATTAATTTATTTGCCCCTGCTGAATCAGCTGTAATATTGTATGTGCTAATAAGATATTCCCATGATCTAGACTGATTATAATAATCCCCACCCGTGCCACCGTAAGGTAATTGCCAACCAAGAGGACAGAAAGTATCAGGAAATGGAGTTCCTTCAGTTTTCCAATCCACACCAGAACCGGAAGAAGCTGCTTGCATGTGATAATAAGTGCCGATTTTTTGATTTTCGTTATCACTTGTTTGAGCTATTCTTGTAGAGCATGGAGTTTTGGAACCGCCGTCGCCATCCGCACCCCAATCGTTCGGACATCCATTGCCATAATAGGTATGATCATTTGATCTACTCCAGTCAGCATAAATTGTCAAATCCGCTGGATTTCCCGCCACCGTGCCGTCGATGAAGGGACATAATCTGGACAAGTGTCCAAATTCTTATGGACAAGTGTCCAAAAAACTGCTATAATCACGGATATGAATTCATCATCAAAATCAACCAAACTTTTACTAGCAAACACACTCAAATTAATGCTAAAAACTGAGGATTATTCCAAGATCACTATTTCCGACCTCTGCGCGGCTGCTGGTATTAACCGCAAGACATTTTATTATCATTTCCACACATTGGACCAATTATTGGAGTGGGCGGTTGAACGCGAGACAATTGATGTTTTGATGAGTTATGATTTGAACCATGATTTTGAAAAAGAAGTTGGTTTTATCATGGATTATATAGAAAAGAATTTTGAGCTGCTCCAATCTGTTAACAAAACCGTCGGGCGTGGCGCAGTGCATAAATTCATTTATCGCAATCTCTATCCGCCAGTTATGAATGCGCTGTTAAAGCGTGGCGGTCAATTCGTGGAAGATAGAGAATATTTGGAATTTTCTGCTGAGTTTTATACCGAAGCTGTGGCTGGAATTTTGCAAAATTGGCTAGAAAAACCAAAACTCCGCAACCGTACACAGATCGCGGAGTATTTGCAATTAATCGTTGAACGAATTAATTAGGCTTCGGAAGAAGCATCAGATTCAGCCTCGTCAGAGGCGCTTTCTTCAAGAGCAGAGAGGAGAGAATCCTCAACATTCTTCTTTTTCTTCTTTTCTGGAGCCTTAGCTAGCTCAATATCGATTTCGTAGCCGGTTAGCTTGGATGCTAGGCGGACATTCTGGCCCTGTTTGCCGATAGCGATAGACTGCTGATCTTCGGTAACAAAGACTTTGGCCTTTTTGTCTTCGATTTCTACCTTTAGGATTTCGGCAGGAGAGAGAGCTTCGCGGATGAATTCAGAAGCATTGTCGCTCCAGTTGACGATGTCGATTTTTTCGCGTTCGCCGATTTCGTTCATCACGGCTTGGACACGGACGCCACGACCACCAACAAAAGTACCAACTGGGTCTACGCCAGGGACATTAGAAGTTACAGCAATCTTAGTGCGTTTACCAGCTTCACGGGCGATAGCTTTGATTTCTACTGTACCATTTTCAATCTCTGGAACTTCCTGACGGAAGAGATATTCGATAAAATCACTAGAACCACGGGATAAAATTAACTGTGCTCCACGTTCGCCATGTTCGATTTCCTTGATCATTACCTTGAAACGAGAGCCGACAGAGTAATATTCGCCTTCAATCTGCTCGGATTTTGGCATAATACCGCTGGTGCGGCCAATTTCTAGACGGACGAGTCTAGGCTCTACCCTAGTGACTACGCCGTTTACTACGGTGCCGACTTTATCTTCGAAGTTGGCTAATACTGCATCGCGCTCTGCTTCGCGGAGCCTCTGAATAACTACCTGTTTTGCAGTCTGAGAAGCGACGCGGCCAAAGCTTTTAACTTCGTGTTCTTCTTCGACGATATCACCAACTTTTTTGCCTTTGGCTTCGCCTTCTGGGATTTCGGTAGCAGGGTTGTATGCAAGGCCATCCTCAATCACTTCGCGTGCGACAAATACCTTGGCAGTGCCTTTGTTGAGGTCGAGTTCTGCACGGACATTCATATCTTTGTCGCCATTATCACGGCGCCATGCAGCAGCGATAGCGGTCTCGATGACATCAATCACGATATCTTCTGGTAGTTCTTTCTCTTCGGCGATGACTTTGACCATGGCTGTCATCTGTTTGAGATCTAATCCTTCCATTTTTTCCTTTCGTTAAATTGTCTTTAATCTAAAAACGCCGGCCCTTTCGGGTCGGACAATAATGGTATACATCTATTATAGCAAATATCAAAAATAATGCAACTTTATCTATCATTCTGTTTATGCTATAATGTACCTATGGGTATTATCAAGAGTAAAAAACCAGCCTTAAAACAGACTCCGCCACCAGATGACGTTCTCTTGGCGCTTGATATTGGTACAGAATTCGTCAAGGCTGTGATTGCTCGTGAGAAAAAAGGTGAACTCGAAATCATCGGTGTTGGTCGTGCACACCAAGATCCAGCCAATATGCACGAAGGTGCAATTGCTGATATTGGTGCAGTGGTAGCCACTTGCGAAAAGGCTCTTGCTGATGCCGAAAAGCAAGCTGGCGTCACCTGTAAACTCGTCACCGTAGGTATCGCTGGCGAATTGGTTAAGGGCAATACTTCCACTGTCCGTTATCGCCGCAAAAATGGCAACCGCCCTCTATCAGAGCAAGAAATGTCCCTCATCATCAAGAGGGTTCAGGATAGAGCGGGCGAATTAGCCAGAAAAGAAGTCGCACTAGAGACAAATAACCCAGATATTGAAGTTCGATTAATTAATTCTGCTATTGTTTCTTTGACAATTGATGGCTATAAAGTTAGCAATCCAATCGGATTTAAGGGTTCAGATTTATCAATTCAGTTCTATACTGCTTTTGCACCACTAGTTCATATTTCCGCTATTGAAAAAGTCTGCGCCGAGCTATCATTAGATTTGCTAGCGGTGGCGGTAGAGCCATTTGCAGTTTGTCGTGCCTGCTTGGGTGACGATCCAGACAGTGCTTTGTCTGCTGTAGTGATGGACATTGGTGGTGGTACCACAGATATCGCTGTCGTGGATGATGGTGGTGTAGATGGAACCAAGATGTTTGGCATCGGTGGCCGCAGCTTCACCCATCAAATTGCCGAGACTCTAGGCGTAGATTACGATACTGCAGAATATTTCAAATTGAACCAAGAATCACCAGAATTACCAGATGTTGGTAGGGAACGCATGGAAGAAGCAATCGAGAAAAACCTCGCTGTTTGGATTGGTGGCGTACAGCTAGCGCTAGAAGATTTCAAATTGCTAGAAGTTTTGCCAAATCAAGTATTGCTCTGTGGCGGTGGTGCTGGTTTGATGCAGATTCAAGAAATGCTTGCTACCTCTGATTGGTACGAGGAATTGCCGTTTAATCGCCGCCCAGTGATTCATATTGTCGATTCTGAGGATATTGATGGAATAATCAACTCTACTGATGTAGAGCTTGATCACTCATTTATCACAGCTCTTGGACTTCTTCGTGTATCGCTCGATACCTTGGCTGGTTCTCCAGATGGACATAGCTTGAAAGACAAAATCGCAAAAGTATTACAGAACTAAAAATATCCCCCTTCAAATGGGGGATTTTTGGTGGTTTATTTTTCTATTTCAGTGAATTTGCCAGCCGGCAGATTATTCAGCTGGTATTTACCAAATTGAATACGGTGCAACTTCTCCACTTGATAACCAACTGCGGCAAAAGTGCGACGAATCTGGCGGTTGCGACCTTCACTCATATAAACGCGCCAAGATTTACGGGCTTCGTCTAGTTTTTCTAGGCCTAGCTTGGATTTTCCATCGGGCAAATCAATGCCAAAATCAGCAATCATCTGCTGGTGGAGTGGCTCCAAAGCACGATCTAGCGTGACCTCATAAATCTTTTCTTTGACGAATTTTGGATGTGTCATTTGGAAAGCAAAATCTCCGTCATTGGTTAGGAGAATGATGCCACTAGAATCTTTGTCCAGGCGACCGACGGTTTTTAAGGTCTGGTATTGTTTCGGCAAAATACTATAAATTGTTGGGCTATCTCCCTGTTGGCGGCGTGAGCAAACATAGCCCACGGGCTTGTTCATCGCAAGGTAAATATAAGAGGTCTCAAATGGGATAGTTTTATTATTATAGCATACTTTACACGTATTGTCTATACGAGCTCCAAG
>JAFWEB010000016.1 GCA_017515925.1 Candidatus Saccharimonadota bacterium
AAGCGCATTTCCCCTCTGTCAAAATTATGAGTAATTACCTTAAAAATGAAGCGTAGCATTTCATTTTTATGGAATTGCGAGCTAATTTTGACGAGGCGGAAAGCAAGTACAAAATGGAAAACAGAATACTAATGAGTGAGTAACAGGATGCCAGAGAATTTACAAAGGATGCCAAAAACCTATTGAATTAATAGCGCAACTAAGATTATAATTGCTAAAATTACGCGGTAGTATCCAAATGCCTGCAAAGAATTAGATTTTTTGAGATATTTGATCACAAAACTAATTGCAAGCAAACCAAAGATCAGAGCAAAGACATTAGCTAGACATACCAAGCCAAAATTCTCGGCAAAATATTGACGGACATTGGAGGACATCAAAGTCTTGGCACAGACTGCCGTCATCAATGGAATAGAAACTAGGAATGAATAGTCAGCAGAGGATTTACTATTTAGCCCCATCAAACGGCCAGCGACAATAGTTGAGCCAGAGCGCGACACACCTGGAATCAGAGCAAAAACTTGTGCCAAACCAATTACGAGCGCACGGGACGGCGTGAGCTTGGTAACATCTTTTAGCTCTGGTTTCTTTGGCAATTTGTCGATGAAGATCATCAACATGCCGACAATACCCATCGCGATACCAATGGTATAAAGTGATGAGAAGAAAGAGTTTTCCTCAATGAATTTTGCAAGGAGCAATCCAGCCAGACCAGCTGGGATACAAGTGATAATCACATTAGTCGCAAAACTAAAATCTCTTTTCTTGAAAATTCTAAGTAGAATTTGCCAGATAGTTTTGTGATAATAAATAATCAACGCAATCAGTGTACCAAAATTAATCAGCTCGAGGAAATAGTGAAAATCCTCTGGGCGACTGCCAATTAATTGCTGAACGATTTCCAAATGTCCAGAAGAAGACACTGGAATAAACTCTGTGAGACCTTGGACGATACCAAGAATAATTGCAGTTAACATTGTCATAAACTAATTATAGCATATATTCATTTTGTGGACACTTCACCTCTAATCTGATATAATATAGAGAAGTTTTAAGGAGAAAATATGTCAGGACACAGTAAATGGGCAACCACCAAGCGCCAAAAAGCAGTCGTAGATGCTAAGCGCGGTGCGTTGTTTACAAAAATCGGAAATCAAATTGCAATTGCCGCACGCAGCGGCACTGATCCTGCTATGAACCCTTCCCTGGCTATGGTCCTAGAAAAAGCTCGCTTGGCTAACATGCCAAAAGCAAACATCGAGCGCGCTATCGCTCGCGTGGCTGACAAATCTTCTGCTGCACTAGTAGAGGAAACTTATGAAGCATACGGCCCTGGTGGAATTGGCATCGTGATTGAAGTTGCTACTGACAACAAAAATCGCACCATGCCAGATGTCCGCAATGCCCTCCAGAAAAACGGCGGCCGCATGGCCGATCCTGGCTCCGTCATGTTCCAATTTGAAAGAAAAGGCGTCATCTTTATCACCGACAAAGGCGACGATCCAATGATGATTGCACTTGATGCCGGCGCCGAAGATGTAGTCGACGAAGATGACGGCACCGAAATCACCACCGCATCAAACGATTTGATGAAAGTTCGCCAAGCTTTGGTGGATGCCGGCATGAATGTCACCAGCGCTGAATTGAAATATGTCCCAACTTCTACCATCGAGCTAGACGGCGAAGACTTAGAAAAAGCCGAGAAATTGCTCGACGCAATCGACGACCTAGACGATGTCACCGCCGTCCACACAAACCTCGGATAAATCAAACTTGTCTTCAAGAAATCCGCTTCTAGCGGATTTCTTTTTTCTCTCATCGACGGCACGGTGGCAAGCGTATATGTGCATGGTGATCCGACGAGAAGCTTGGAACAATATAAGGACACTTCAGAAGGTTATGTTTCAAGAGATTTTACTTATTATGGAAATGGATGCGAAAAAACATGGGGGGGATGGTGGTTCAGATATTCCTTGTTCAACAAGAATCGTGGCTACTTCAGACAATGAAGACCAGAAAAACGGTACTTATTATCATTTCCAAGCTGCAACTTCTGGAACTGGTAGCTCAATA
>JAFWEB010000017.1 GCA_017515925.1 Candidatus Saccharimonadota bacterium
GAAAAACGCATTATTCCATTTCTCCAGGCAATGGCTTTGATGAAAGAACCTTGTGAACTATCTGCTTGCGGTGACGGAAATGAACTAAATGCTGCTAAGAATTATGCCAAGCTTCACAAAATCAAGGCTAAATTCTATGGTCGTGTTCCACATGAAGAAATGCTTAATAAAATGCTAGATCAGCATATTTCTGCGACCGTTTCATACGGTTTTGATACTCAAGGGCTGACTTTACTAGAGGCAGAAGCGACTGGCATGCCAGTCTTCTTCTGTGATCCAGATATGCGGGAATCTGTGCCGGGTGGTGGCTATGTGATTTCTGATGGTGCTAGCCCAGAGCAAATGGCTGATGCGCTCGACCGACTTTGCCGATATCCAGAACGAATCGAAAAAATGAGCCGTGTAATGCTCAAAAATCGTGAAAGTATCTTACAGTCTACTCAAATCAAAAAATTAATAGGGGTTTACGAGGCAGCGCTTAAATCGCAGCGAAAGTAGCCTCCAAAGCTTCCCCGGGATTATATAGATTCATAGCGGCTATTTTCATGGCAAGGGTTCCCATCCAAAGAGAAAGTGGAGTATAGTTAGTGTCTTCTATAGGTGTAGAAATCACTTTTCCGTTTTGTGCTACAATGATTTGACCTTCATGAAATGTCAGAATCGTGAGCGAATAACTCAAGGTAAATTTATGAAGAGCTTCAACTACTGGCATCAGCGGCATTGAAAGTAGCAGGACTTTCGGATAATAAACTGCGCGGAATAATTTCTGTAGTTGAGCCATCGATGCAATGATGAAAAGATTGTCTTTTTCAATAATATCGTTCATCTCGCTGAGTAAAATGTCGATAGAATCTCTAGCGAGCAGAACCGGCCCTTCTGTCTCCTTGATAGTATTGGCGATAGCGACAGAAGTGGCGGAATTATGAGACAAATCTCCGATAAAGATACTCATGTCGGCCGCCTTAACGGAACTTTTTAGGAGTGGTGAATCAGCTAGTGATCCAGATTCTGTAGATGGACAGAAAATAGTGCCAGGAACTGGTGGAACTTTATTCTTTAGGCTATCTGGCATCACGATTTTTAGATCTTTGATTGGGTAATTCTGAAATATATATTCCCCGGAGCGGATGACGGAGGAAAAATTCTGAGAATTACCACCAATAATAGCTACGGAGCCAGATTTTTGTTCTGGAATATTCCAGATATAATCATTTTCTTTTGGAAGGAGTTTTTCTTTCTTCCAGTAGCTTAATTTTTCCATTTTCTCCTCCTTTATTAAAAGTTCAAAGTAATAGAAATAGGACAATGATCAGAGCCTGCGATGTCATCATAAATCTCAGCGGCAACGAGATTTTTTTCTAGAGATTTGCTGATAAAGAAATAGTCAATGCGCCACCCAACATTATTGATACGAGCTCCACCACGATAACTCCACCAAGAGTACTTAATTTCATCTGGATGAAGGAAGCGGAAAGTGTCGATAAATCCAGCGTCAATCAAATTGGTAATTCCCTGGCGTTCTTCTTTGGTGTAGCCAGCATGCATTTCGTTCTGTTTTGGACGGGCTAGATCTATTTCGGTATGTGCAGCATTGAAATCACCGCAGACTACTACTGGTTTAGTGTTCTCGAGCTCTTTTAGAAAACTTAAGAATGCTGGGTCCCAGAGTAATTCACGAAGTTTTAGTCGAGAAAGATCGTCTTTGCTATTTGGTGTATAGACTGTGACGAGATAGAACTCAGGATATTCAGCAGTCAATACACGGCCTTCACCGAGTGGATCGCCATAGGAATCTTCGTGCCAATTATGGCTGATATTTATTTCGTCGGTGAATCCGGAAAAAGTTGACATTGGCTTGATTTTGGAAAAGATAGCAGTACCAGAATAACCGGCGCGCTCGGCCGAGTTCCAGATTTCTTCATATTCAGGAAAGTCAATTTCGGCCTGGCCTTGCTGAGCCTTGGTTTCTTGTAAACACATAATATCTGGTTGGTATTCAGAAATGGTTTCTTGCAAATTGCCTTTTTTTAGAATAGCTCTAATACCGTTAACATTCCAGGAAAAGATAGCATATTTCATTAGTATTTACCTCTGTTAATATCACGATCTTTGATAGTCTCGCGTTTATCATATTTCTTCTTGCCACGAGCGGTTGCGACTACTAATTTGATATGTCTTTCCCCGCCGAGGAGCTTGGTTGGGACGATAGTGTAGCCATCTTGCTTGGCTCTGGCAAAAGTCTGAAGTTGTTTTTTTGTGACGAGCAAACGAATATTACGTGCTGTCTCAGCGCCAAGAGTGAGATTATTTAGCCATAGTTCGCCGTTTCTGATTGTAACAAAAGACCCTTTTAGCTGGACATGGTGATCGCGGATTTGGCGTACTTCAGGACCGGTCAAACTCATGCCACAAACAAGTTCTTCGCCGAGTTGATAATCACATCTTGCGCGACGATTAACAGTAACGGAATCTGGGGTCTTCTTCTTTTTCATGCTATAATAATTATAACATGAGAATCGCAATTGCATCTGATACTTATACCCCGATGACAAATGGGGTGGCTGTTTTTACTGCAAATCTTGCACATGGCTTGGCTCGACTTGGTCACGATGTAGTTGTTTTCATTCCTAGCATGTCCGGGAAAAAACATACTCGTATTTCAGAAAATGGAAAATTGAAAGAAATATATCTCTCATCCAAGCGCTTCCCTTTTTATCCTGATCAGATTCATGAAATTCCAGAAGAAAAAAAGGTGCTCGGTGTCAAGATGCCACGCGTAGCCTATAAAAATGGTATGTGGATGGCAAATGTCCCATACCGTGAGA
>JAFWEB010000018.1 GCA_017515925.1 Candidatus Saccharimonadota bacterium
CGATGCAGGCGCTGCTGCTGAAGAAAAATCTGAGTATGATGTTGTCTTGAAAGACGCTGGTGCTCAGAAGATCGCTGTTATCAAGGCTGTCAAAGAAGCTACTGGCCTTGGTCTTGGCGAAGCAAAAGCTATCGTTGATGGTGCACCTGCAACCGTAAAGGAAAAGGTCGCAAAAGACGAAGCAGAAGCTATGAAGAAATCTCTCGAAGAAGCTGGTGCTACTGTCGAGCTTGCTTAATTAATCATTCAATTGGCCGAATTTAATCAATTGCACGAAAATACCCCCTCTTTGTTGAGGGGGTTTCGTGTTGGTTAATCTTCGAAAAATTCGTTTCGAATTTCAATTATGTCCGTCATTGACGGCAAAACAACAATGTTGAAAGAGAACGGTTTTGATTCCTGGGTTCTAAATGTCGAGAAGAACTGATCAATCTCTAACAGAAGGCAAACGATGCCTATCTGAGTTAGACGATTCATCTTCTCTACAAGCTCGGCATTATTATACAGATTCGCCAATTTGGCGCCAACAGGAATTAAGTACTGATCAGTGATAATTTTCTTTACAGAACGCTTGGTGAGAGCCTTGTCAGGTAGCTCCATCCAGCATTCAACATCGAATGCCATATTAATGGCTTTGATGTTTTTAAACTTGAAATTATCGTCATATTTGCTGACTGTAAATATTTCGATGAGTTCTGAGATCATATTATCGTCAATCACAGTGAGCATCTGCTCTTCATCCATGATTTTTACGAGAAACAGTAAGTGCAAACGATCGATTGTCGCCTCCACAGCGTCAATATCAAAGTTTTTAGGCATCAGCATACTAATTATCCTCCTTGTAATGTACAATATTTACGCTCCCCAACACGTCAAAGCGTATATGCTTTCATTATACCACAGTTTGGCAAAGTAGTCAAGGTTAAATTTACAACACTTGTAAAATCCTCCCTGTAAAAATGTGGAAAAGATTTTGTAAAAAATCATTGACAGAAAAATAGGCTTGGTATAATATAATATTAATACTATATTTAACAGACAGGATGCGAGGTATGTCTGAATTACCAGAAAAACAAATAAAAAGATTGCGCAGCCTAATCCAAGAGGCTGAGACTAATTTATCTGCTGCAAAAGAGCTTTTGATATCTATTCTTGGCGACGGAGAAGCAATCACAGCCCCTCGCGATGTTGTTATTTCTACCCCTGATGGCAAAGTCATCGAAGGCGTCTTTGACGGCCAAATTATGATTGATCAAGAAGGCAAAAACTACCCTGTTCCTGCTAACTATGCAAGCAAATCCAAGCTTGTAGAGGGTGATATCATGAAACTTACCATCACTCCAGAAGGCAAATTCCTCTACAAACAGATTGGTCCAGTAGAGAGAAAGACCGTAATTGGCACTTTGACTCACCACGATGACAAATATTTCGTAGAAGTCTCTGGTCGTGAATATGAAATCCTTTACGCATCTGTCACCTATTTCCGTTTGAAAGAAGGCCAACAGGTCGCTGTCGTCATCCCAGCCAATAATGACAACGCTACTTGGGCCGCAGTAGAAGCTGCTATCTAGCAATTATCTGGAATTTCACCGCCTTCGGGCGGTTTTTTGATAATTAAAGGTGTTTCACCGTGCTATAATAGAGATAATATGGGAAAGGCATTATACAGACGCTATCGTCCGACCAAATTATCAGATGTGATTGGCCAAGATCAAGTAGTGAAACCGCTTGGTGAAGCGCTAAAATCTGGCAATTTTTCCCATGCTTATCTCTTTACCGGGCCAAGGGGTTGCGGCAAGACATCTGTAGCACGCATTTTTGCCCACGAGGTAAACGGTTTTGACTATGAAATTGAAGATAATTACACCGATATTATAGAGATAGATGCCGCTAGTAATACTGGGGTAGATAATATCCGCGATCTGATAGAAAAAACTGTAATTGCACCAGTGCAGGGCAAATACAAGGTTTACATCATCGACGAAGTCCACATGCTGAGCAAATCCGCATTTAATGCCTTACTCAAGACCTTAGAAGAGCCACCAAAACACATCATTTTCATTATGGCGACCACTGACGCTTACAAAGTGCCGATTACTATTACGTCGCGTTCTCAGGTCTATAATTTCCAGCTTGCTACCCCTGATATAATGCTAAAACACTTACAGAGCATCGCCAAAACCGAAAAGATCAAGATTACAGACGAAGCACTGGGATTAATTGTCAACAGAGGTGGTGGCAGTTTTCGTGATAGTATCTCTTTGCTCGACCAAATATCCATCCTATCTAGTGGCAAAGAAATAACAGAGGAGATGGTTAGAAGCGCACTCGGTGTACCAGATACAGAAATCTCTAGCAGCCTGCTCGACGCATACAGAGCAGGGGATTATGCCAAAATTACAGAATTACTACACGAATATCTTAATTCTGGCGGCAAAGCCGAATTACTTGCTAAATCTTTGATTGAACAGATTATTTCTGCACCAGATCCTAAGCTGTTGACCCTTCTCTCGCGTTTGCCAGAGGTAAAAGACCCATATCCAGATGCAAAATTGCTCCTAGCCTTCTTGTCCGACATCAAATCAGCACCGGTTGCAAGTTCTGCAGTGACAACCCCAGTCGTAACGCCTTCACCGACTCCGGTAAAACCAGTAGAAAAGCCCATTACAGAACCCGTAGAAGAGCCACAAGATGAACCTTCCACTAAATCTACGGATGCTTCTAGTTTTGATTGGGAAAATTTCGTTTCATCTGTTGAGAGCAATACCGCATCACTTGCTAGCACCCTGAAAAAATGTAGTTTTGAGTTAGAGAATAACACACTGGTGATTTTTCCAGAGAAGAAAATCCAGAGAACTATTCTTTCATCTGACAAAAATCTCTCGGTTCTGAGGAAATTTGTCCCCGAAGGAGTTGTGGTCAAAATCTCTGGAGACCCGGCGGCGATAAATCTCAAAAAAGATAAAGATGTAGAAAAAATTTCTGGTATAATGGGTGATGTAGAGGAGGTCAAACCAGATGGAGTCCCGTTCTAACGACGACAATTTTGGCGGCAGAATTCCGCCCCAAGACATAGAAGCAGAGAAATCACTTCTCGGCTCTATTTTGCTGTCTGATGAAGCATTTCCAGATGTCTTTGAAAAAGTAAAAATTAGTGATTTCTACGACAAAAACAACAGCCTAATCTATGAAGCAATGGTAGATCTCTACAATAGCTCTAGACCGATTGACTTGCAGACTGTCCGCGCCGAATTATCTAGTAAAAAAGTACTAAAAAATGTCGGTGGAGCAAAATACCTAGCAGAACTCACCAATTTTGTCCCTACAGCTGCTCACGCCACCGCTTATGCTGATATCGTGGCAGGGTGCGCTACCAGGCGCAATATCATCAAAACCGGCACCAAGATGATCGAGAATGCCTATGACGGCAAAAGCAGTGTTGATGATCTCTTAGGCGATGCCGAAAAACAGCTAGTAGAAACCTCTCGTAATAATACAAAAGAAGAAATCCCTTCCCTAGAAGAGTTAAGCCTGGACGCTTATAACCGCTTGACGGATCTTCGCAATAATAAGGGCAAACTCAGAGGTCTAAAAACAGGATTTAGAGACTTAGATAATATCACCGCTGGTTTGCAGAGGGGAGATTTAATTATCGTAGGTGCGCGTCCATCCATGGGTAAAACTACTTTTGCGCAAAATGTAGCATATAACGCTGCAAGCATTAATAAATGCGGAGTATTGTTCTTCTCAATGGAGATGGGCAGAGACGAGATTGTAGATCGTATGATTTCCGATGTATCTGGTGTAGACAACTGGAATATCCGCACTGGTAATGTATCCGATGGTGATTTTAGCAAAATTGAAGAAGCTCTAGGCGAAATGGGAGAAATACCGCTCTACATTGATGATACTTCTGGTCTCACAATCAACGAAATCCGAAACCGCGCTAGGCGAGCAAAACACGATCATGACATCAACTTAGTCATCGTAGACTATTTGACATTAATAAGAGGCGGCGATAGGTATAAAGGAAATCGTGTCCTTGAGGTTACGGAAATTTCCCAAGGGCTTAAACATATCGCTCGTGAGTTAGATATACCAGTGCTTGCTCTAGCGCAGCTCAACCGTGAAGTAACCGGCCGCGACGATCCACGCCCAGTACTATCTGATCTTCGTGAATCCGGCTCTATCGAGCAAGACGCCGACCTTGTAATTATGTTGCATCGTGTTGACTATTACCATAGAAATGAGGAAGGATACGAGGATACCAATATCACCGAACTCTTGATTCAGAAACATCGCCATGGCCGTGTTGGCAAGATTGAACTCTACTTCCATCCAGAATTATTGCGCTTTATGTCACTAGACAAAAAACACGATTAGTTGCTATAATGATTATGTGAAGAAACCAACTATTTCTAAACTTTTTTTGTATAAACACAGGTATGGAATTGGGTATTTCATTTTATTTCTTTTGTTTGTGGCTTTGCTTTTCTTTACGCCATTGATTTCTCCGGCTGGTTTATCAAATCCCGAAATGGATTCTGCTGTAGCATCAAACAATCTTTCACTTAAATCCGTCTCGCAAGGAAATATCGTAGACTTACCTTACCACTCACTCCAAAAACTTTCTATTATGTTTTTTGGATTAAATATGTATTCTGTCAAACTTCCAAGCATCATAGTTGGCCTTGCACTGGGCGTACTACTGATTCTACTCCTGAACCGTTGGTTTAAAAACAATGTGGCTATTCTCGCCTCGATTCTAGCCGTGCTTTCAGCGCCATTCCTGTATCTAGCTGGATCGGGTACACCTCTGATTATGCTAGTATTTTGGCCAACATTACTACTGTGGCTTGGCTCTAAGATTAACGGCAAAAAACTCGCCAAGACTATCTATGCCTTCTTCTTTGCGGTTTGTCTGCTATTTTCATTATTTACACCTTTCTTGATTTACTTTGCTATATTCATCGTCTTCTATGCCATTATCCATCCACACCTTCGATTTATGATTAAATCTTTGCCAAAGCTACCGTTTATCTTGATGACTTTGGTAGTGCTAGGTGTAGTGGCAGCGCTAGGCTATGAAATATTCCGTTTCCCAGATGTAGCAAAACAACTATTCCTAAGCGGTAATTTTGAATGGAATAATTTCCTCAAGAACATCGGCGACGCATTCATTCCTTTCTTCTCTTGGAGTGGAAATATTGAATCTATTTTCCTAACTCCGATGATCGGTCTTGCATCAATTGCACTTGCATTTACGGGTCTAATTTCTACTACTAAAGGCTTCTTCGCCTCACGTAATTCAATTGCAAGTATGTTTATTGTCTTTACTGTGATTATCTCTGGCTTTAACCCAAATGCCGCAGTCCTCATCATCATTCCTTTTGCCATCCTAACTGCACACGGCATTCGCTATATCTTGGATAAATGGTATGGTCTATTCCCAGAAAACCCATATGCCCGTATCTTTGGTTTGATTCCTATTTCTACATTCCTAGCTATCATGATTATTTCTAGTCTTTCACATTTCACATTCGGTTATCGTTATAATCCAACCGTAGCAGATGAATTCCAGAGCGATCTTTCTCTTATCTTAGAGAATGTAGAACCACATAGCACGATCTTGATTGCTGCAGATAACCCAAATTATGATTTTTACAAAATTCTCGAGAAAATGGGTGTTTACAAGATTACAAGTGACACACCATCTACGCAAGACAAAGAAATCATTTCGAAAATAGCGACACTCGGTAAATGGCCAGCCAAATTACCATACAAGCTTTCTCGTATTATCACCTCGCAAAAAATGACAAATTCTGATAGAATATATCTATACGAAGAATAATTGAATAAGGGAGAATTACTATGGGTCAGACTATGGACCAGATGAAAATGATTAATCAGTTGCGCAAGGCTCAAAAAGAGCTCAAGAACGAGATTGTAGAAGTAGAAGCTGGGGACGGCGCAGTTGTGATCCAGATTAATGGTGAGCTAAAGGTTAAAAGTGTAAAGATTGATCCAGAAAAAGTCGATCTAGACGATATTGAAGAACTCGAGCGCTGGATTGAAAACTGTTTCCGCGACGGTATGGCCAAAGCACAGGAAATTGCTACAGACAAGATGAAACCTTTGATGTCTGGCCTTGGCAATCTAGGACTCTAATTAAATTATTGGGTGAGATATGCTACCAAAATCTTTGCAAGATGCAATAGAAGCGCTTGGAAATCTTCCTGGCGTAGGTCCACGTACAGCAGAACGCTATGCGTATTATCTTTTTCGTTCCGACCCAGGCATCTGCGATGATTTAGCTAAATCTTTGAAATCACTTCATTCTGGTATGAAGTCTTGTCCTAAGACTTTTGCTTTAATTGATAGCTCCGAAGAATGTTCACCGCTATATTCTGATCCAGAAAGAGATAAAACTACGATTCTTGTCGTAGAAGAACCACTAGATATTTATGCCATAGAACAAACTAAGTGTTTTAAAGGCACTTACCATGTCCTAGGAGGCGCAATATCTCCAATTGATGGCATTACACCAGACCAACTACATATTAAAGAGTTGATTATGCGCGTAGAAAAAGACGGAGCAAAGGAAGTTATTATTGCCACCAACCCGTCCGTAGAAGGTGAATCAACTGCTCTTTTACTCCAAAAAATGCTATCTGAGAAATTTCCAAAACTCACTGTCACTCGTCTAGCACGCGGACTTCCGCTTGGGGTAGATTTATCTTATGCAGACCAAATCACGCTCTCGGCTGCGCTAGAAAATCGTACCAGTATATAAAAACTGATTACTCTTATGCTATAATATCTCTATGAATGTCATAGAGATTATTATTTTAGTTATATTAGGATTAAATTTTGTGTTATTAATCACGTTGCTTTTGACGCGTGGTAAAGGATCGAATAACGCCGAGATCGCTGGTCTGGCTCGTGAAATCGCTGAAAACACCAAAAAGCTAGACGAGCGCATGATTCATATCGAAAACAATATGGATAAAATCGGTCCACAGATTTCTAATGAGTTCCGCGCTAATCGCAAAGAGATTTCTGAAAATTTCAAAGATGTGCAAAGTACTGTAGACACTAGAGTCAAGAGTCTCCAAGACGAAAACTCTAAGAAACTGGATCAAATGCGTGAGACTGTAGATGAAAAATTAAAAGCATCCGTAGAAAAACGCTTCAACGAAAGTTTCAAGACAATTTCTGGTCAGCTCACTCAAGTCTACCAAGGTCTAGGCGAAATGAAAAACCTCGCCACTGGCGTAGGCGACCTCAAAAAAGTGATGGAAGGTGTCAAAACCCGTGGAATATATGGTGAAGTGCAGCTCGGCTCTATCATTGCCGATATCCTAAATCCTGCCCAATACGAAGAAAATGCTATCACCAAAAAGGGAAGCAACGACCGCGTAGAATTTGCCATTAAAATGCCTGGCAAAGATGATGACTCTACAGTATTCTTGCCAATAGATTCCAAATTCCCAATCGAAAATTACTCCCGTCTAATCGCAGCCTACGAACACGGCGATAAAGAATTAATATTAAAATGCACTAAAGCTCTTGCCACGGATGTAAAAGAGCAGGCCAAAAAGATTTCTACCAAATATCTAGATCCGCCAGCAACTACTACATTCGGCATCATGTTTGTTCCTACAGAATCACTCTATGCCGAGATTATTCGTATCCCTGGCCTGTCTGATGAAATCCGCAAAAAATACGATGTTTCTATCATGTCACCATCTACACTTCCAGTTGCTCTAAATGGGCTTCTGATGGGCTTCAAATCAGTAGCAATTGAGAAACGCTCATCCGAAGTCTGGCAGACTCTTGGTGCAGTAAAATCGCAATTTGGTAAGTTTGGTGATTTGCTCGACGCTACACATAAGAAACTAGTAGAATCTGCCAACAAGATTGAATCAGCCGCCACTACATCTCGTCAAATCGAACGCAAGCTGAAAGATGTAGAAGAGTTGCCGAGTGCCGAGTCCGTCAAGATGATTGGTGATATCGACGTCTAGAATATGCTATAATTAGAGTATGTACGATTCGTTTTCTGATTTTTTGAAGGACAAAAAACATATAGCTATTATCCAGGCCGAAAACCCTGACGGTGATTCTCTTGGTTCGGCTTTAGCGCTTGATTATTTGCTAAAAGACCACGAAATTACACTTTATTGTCCAGTAGATATCCCAAAATACCTCCGTTATTTTGATGACTGGAGCAGAGTTACAAACGAATTCGATTTTAACGCCGATGGTTACATTATTGTAGATACAGCCGCAGAAATCTTGCTCAGCAAATTATTAGAAGATGCCGCCATCAAAAATCGTTTGATGAGAAGTCCAATTTTTGTACTAGATCACCACGAAACCGAAGACGACATTTCATTTGCTCACCAGGGATTAATCCAGACCTTGCCAGCTTGCTGCGATTTGATTTACAAAATTGCAATCGAACAAGGAATGCTTAGCAAAAATCCATCTGAATTATCCGACGAAGACCGCGAAAGAGAAAAGAAAGCCTCAGAATACATCTATTATGGCATTATGTCTGATACTCTAGGCATGGTCTCCCCGAGCGTGAGTGCTGATACTTATGAATTAGTAGCAGATTTATTAAAACGTGGCGTCAACGTGGCAGAATGTGACGAACATCGCCGTGATTTCATGAAAAAATCTCCTCGAATTTTGGATTACAAGGCAGATTTAATCAAACGCGTCCAATATTATCTAGATGGCAGGCTTGCCACAGTCCACATTACCTGGGAAGATATTTCTGAATATTCCGATGAATATAACCCAAATGTATTAATCCTAGAAGAACTTCGCATGGTGGAAGGCGTAGATATCGCTGTAGCCATCAAAACATATCCTGATGGTAAAGTAACCGGCAAGATCAGAACTTCTAGCAAAGCCGATTATGCCGACAAGCTAGCCGAGTACTTTGGCGGCGGTGGACATCCTTATGCTTCTGGTTTTCGTACTTATGATTTATCATATGGGGACACTGTCCACGAGATAGTTTCTGCAATCTATTCTATTGAAAAAGATTTAGAAAATTCATCAAAGGAAAACGAAAATGCAAACAGTTAAACTATATAATCAGATATCCAAATCCGTTGAAGATTTTCAGCCAATCGATCCAGAAGATGTAAAGATTTACACTTGCGGACCTACGGTATATAGCTATCCACATATTGGTAACTTCACTTCATATATTTATTGGGATCTTTTAATTCGTACACTCACTCTAAATGGCTACAGAGTGAATCGCGTCCTCAACATGACTGATGTTGGGCATCTTGCTTCTGATGCAGATGACGGCGAAGATAAACTAGAAAAAGGCGCTAAGCGTGAAGGTAAAACCGTCTGGGAAATTGCCGACAAATACATCAAAGCCTTCATGGATGATTTTCACGCACTTAAGCTCACTGAACCAACAAAAATCGCTCGTGCAACAGATTATATTGAACAAGATGAAAGATTGGTCGATTTGCTTACTGAAAAAGGCTATACCTACGAAACCTCCGATGGAATTTATTTTGACACTAGTAAATTTGCTGATTATGCAAAATTCGCCAATTTAGATCTGGACCAAATGCGTGCTGGCGCTAGGGTAAAGTTTAATGAAGAAAAGAAAAATGTTTCCGATTTTGCCGTCTGGAAATTCGTCAAACCTGGTGAAGACCACGCTATGCAGTGGGATTATCTAGGTCGCCCTGGTTATCCTGGTTGGCATCTAGAATGTTCTACTATCATCGAATCAGAACTAGGCACACCAATTGATATTCATACTGGTGGCATCGACCATATTCCAGTTCATCATACCAACGAAATCGCTCAGAGCGAAGCCGCATACGAGAAAAAACTCGCAAATTACTGGTTGCACTGCGATTTCATTACTATTGACGGAGAAAAAATTTCTAAATCCTTAGGTAATACTTATACACTAGAAGATTTAAAAGAACGCGGATTTGATGCGCTTGATTTCAAGATGTGGGTTTTGCAGGGCCATTATCGTGGTCGCCGTAATTTCTCTTTTGAAGATCTTGCCGCAGCTCAAACTCGTCGTCTAAATTGGCGCAACCGTATAGCTAAAACTCTATACCAGGATATTGCTGATAATTCTAGTAAAGCAGCATTTGATAAGGACAAGGCTTTGGGATTCGTCAGTGATAACCTCAATTCTTCCGAACTTCTAGCTTTGATTGATAATTCCGCAATGGAGGTTTCGGATTGGGAATTTGTCGATCAATTGCTTGGCCTGGAGTTAATCGCTAGCACACCTGACATTTCCGAAGAGCAGAAAAAGATCCTAGCAGAGCATCACGATGCTAGGGCTGCCAAGGATTTTGAAACTTCAGACAAACTACGAGATGCTCTGGCAATAGATAATATTGCAGTACTAGACACTCCAGAAAAAGCTTACTGGGAATATTCAAAATAATACTTGAGATTTAGTTAGTCGCTATTTTTGATGGCTTTGATTTCTGGATATGAATCAATCAAGACCTTGATGATACCAGCCACTGGAATAGAAACGATAGCGCCGATTAGCCCAAACATATAAACACCCAGGATGACCGCAATCAAGATAATAAGTGGTGGGAGGTTCATCGAATTACCCTGGATACGAGGGGCAATTACATTGTTTTCAACTTGCTCATATATGATATAGAAAACTAGGAATACAAATCCCGCCAATGGAGCTGAAAAGAAGAGCATAAGTGATACAACGCCGGCAATAATAATTGGGCCAAACAGTGGAATTAGGTAAAGAATCGTTGCTACCATTGCCATTGGAATAGCAAGCCCGGTCGAGATTCCAAATAGAATTGTGATAATAAACACCGAGATACCAACTACCAATCCATCTAAGATTGCTACAGTCATTTGACCAGTGACATAGCTAGAGATCACATCGCCAAAGCGCTGAAATAGTTTGCGACAGACTTTGGAGGCTTTGCCATTTTTGCCATCAATGACATTAATAAATGAATTAAATAATTCTGGGCCCTGAGTGATAAATAGAATGGTCAAGACAATTACAAGCACAGCAGCAGTTAAGAATGAACCAATCGCGCCGACACTTGAAAGGACAGTGGTAGGAAAACTACTGAGGAATTTTTGAGAAGAATCTTTCATCAAATTAATAATCTGAGATTTAGCATCGTCGATTCCAAAGTTTTTACCAAACTCATTTAGACCATCCCAATGAGAAATGGTATTTTGAATCTGCTCTGGAGCGGTAGCAACGAAGTGTGTCGTTTCCTTTACAACGACCGGCCCAGCAACAGCGATAACGGCCAAGATTATTGCAGCTAATCCTCCGACAATAAAGCCAGCAGTGATGCCAGGCTTAGATTTGTTCTTATGAAATTTGTGGTCTATTTTCTTAACCAGAGGCATCATTGCAACTGCAAAGAATAATGCAATGCCGATGATAATTAATGCTGGAAAGGCAATTTGCAACAAATTCGCCACTACAATAAGCACGGCAATAATAATCCAAAAACGGACAAAAGTTTTAGTATCTACATTTACATCAATAGACCTAGACATAACCTTATTATACTTTAACCGTAATAATTCTTCAAGAATTTACTCTTAAATTCCTCAAATTTTCCATCTATAATTGATTTTCTGATTTGCTCGGTCAAACGCACAACAAAACGCACGTTATGAATAGAAGCTAAGTGGTAGAAAATCAGTTTCTTTTCGGGATCTCCAGATTTCCAAAGTGCGCGCAAATCACCACGGGTATATCCGGCCTTACAAGCGGCACAATCACAGTGCTCATCAAGTGGAAGAGGGGAATCGTGGAATTTGCGAAGGTTATATTCACCATTTTTTGAATAAAGCTTGCCATGACGAGCTTCACGAGTTGGCGCCACACAATCAAAAGTATCAGCGCCCATTTCTGCACCCACAAAAATATCATCCGGATGCGAAAGCCCGAGCAGATGTCTAGGTTTATTATCAGGCAATTCCTCGTTACACCAACGCAAGATTTCGGCCAAATCTTCTTTCAAAAATGCTCCACCTAGACCATAGCCATCAAAATCCATTTCCCCAAGTTTCTTCGCAGTTTTGCGACGCAAATCTTCCCATCTACCGCCTTGCAAAACACCATAGAGCGACTGACGATAACCCAAGTCATCACGATGTTTCATGTGCTCTTTTAGGCTGCGCTTGGCCCACTTCTCTGTGCGTTCGAGCGCCTCTACATTGTATTCATAAGAATCAGCTAGAGATGTTAATTCATCAAAAGCCATATGGATATCAGCACCAATTCGACATTGAATTTGCATAGATTCTTCTGGACCAATAAAATCTGGTTCGCCAGTAAATGGATCAATAAAATCTACGCCTTTGTCGGTCACTTTGGCCAAACGGTCTTTGTGCGCTGTGTTTGTCGCCTTTAGTTGCGTTGTCCCATCTTTGCGAACACCACCTTCTAGCTGCGCCCGCTCCATCGAGACTACTTTTCCAAGACCGGAGCCAAGTGACATCACCTGGAATCCACCCGAATCCGTGAGTGTAGGACCATTCCAACCAGAATACTTTGCCAGACCGCCAGCCTCAGCAATTTTCGGAGATTTTTTGCGCAAATGATAGCCATTAGACAGCATCGCCTGCGCTTTTAGCTTTTTCAGATCTTTTGGCGGGATATTTTTAACCTCGCCCATGGTTCCTACCACCATAAAAGCCGGCGTTTTGATATCGCCGTGTGGAGTATGAATAATACCAGTTCTTCCCAGCCCATTTGGGAGAGATTTTTCTATCTCAAAACTAAACATATTATCTCAATTTAAATGCTTTTTGAAGCTCTAACAATTTTGCATCTGCGACATCATTTGCATAAGTTTCGCCGACTTCTAATAATTCATAAACCATTTCATCTGGAATAGCATTGAAATCTGCCTGGAAATTAGCCAGGAATGTTGAAACACTCTCGGCAACCTTTTTCTTGAGATCACCATAGTGCGATTCGCCAGCCCAAGTAGAAATAACATCTTGGAGTGGTATGTCATTTACGAGTGCTTCGATCTGCAAAAGATTGGAAATACCTGGCTGATTCATCATATCGTATTTGATGCTAGCAAGTGAGTCAGTGGTAGCAGACATGATTTTTTTAGCTGCTTTGGCAGGGTCATCTAGTAGCATAATCTTGCTATTTTCACCGGCGGTTGATTTGCTCATTTTCTTTTCTGGATTAGAAAGATCACGAATACGAATACCGCCACCATTAGAAAAGCCCATGAATTTGGCTTGTTCCTCTGGCTTTTCTGGCACGACAAAAATGTC
>JAFWEB010000019.1 GCA_017515925.1 Candidatus Saccharimonadota bacterium
CATCCGAGAAACGAGCCTATATGACCATTTCTGCGGGTAATATATCGCGACGGGCGATAGCTTAGGCGATTATACCCGTAACGACGGGATATAATCGCCGGCCCGCAGTGGGCATATAGGCGAATTTACAAAGGATGCCAGAATTAAGAAAATATGGTATAATATTGTTATGTTTACAGATACAGCGAAAGTTAGTCTAAAAGCCGGAAAAGGCGGTGATGGGGCGGTGTCGTTTCGTCACGAAATATACATCCCTAAAGGCGGACCAGATGGTGGCGATGGTGGCCGTGGCGGATCAATTATTTTCCGTGCCGACAAAGATACTAATACCTTGATCGACTTTCGTTATAATCCGATTCTAGTAGCTGAAGATGGTAAAAACGGTGCCGGACAGAGGTCGGCTGGCCGTTCTGGCAAAGATTTGATTGTAGAAGTTCCGATTGGCACTGTAGTTTGGAAGCCAGTAAAAGATTCTGTTGATGGTGAGCGTGAAATGTTGGCTGATCTGATTAAAGATAAACAAGAAGCAGTAATTGCCAGAGGTGGCGATGGTGGTTTTGGTAATGCGCATTTCAAGAGTTCTGTGCGCCAGACACCAAAAATTGCTGAAGTTGGTGAGCCGGGCGAGGAATTTGAAGCCGAGTTAGAGCTAAAACTCTTGGCTGATGTTGGTCTAGTAGGCCTTCCAAATGCCGGAAAATCCACTTTTCTCTCTGTTGTATCTAACGCCAAGCCAGAAATTGCTGATTATCCATTTACCACTATCACCCCTAATCTCGGTGTAGCTACAATCGACGGAAAAGATCTCCTAATTGCTGATATCCCAGGCCTAATTGAGGGCGCTTCAGAGGGCAAAGGTTTGGGTCACGATTTCTTGCGCCATATTGATAGGACTGCTGTTTTACTCCACTTGGTAGATGTTTATTCTGATGATGCTGGCAATGCTTATAAGATTATCCGCCACGAGCTAGAAAAATACTCAGATCTAAAAGATCGTCCAGAAATTGTCGCCCTGACCAAGTGTGAGGGGTTGGACAAAGAGATAATTGCTATGCAGACGGCTAATATCTTGCGTGAAAATCCTGAGGCTAAGGTCTATACGATTTCTTCTAGTGCACACCAGGGAATTGAAGAATTACTCCGTACCCTCAAAACAGAGGTAGACGAACGCAAAAAAACTAAAAAGGCCCAAGATGCAGAGAATGCCAAGATCGGCGTCAGGCCAAACTCACCTGATTCGGTCAGAGGTGATATCACAGATGCAAGTGGTGTAGACGGTGATATACCTGTTATCTCTTTGTCGCCAAAAGCAATGAAAGACACCTGGACCGTGACCGAGGACGACGGTGTTTATACTGTGCGTGGTGAAAAAATCGAAAAATTTGCCAGAAGGACGGATTTTTCTAATTATGCTTCTGTCAACCGCCTGCGCGACATTATGAAAAAAATGGGTATTCGCGCCGAACTTACATCCCTTGGAGCAAAGGAAGATTCTATCATCTCTATTGCCGATCGCCAGTTTACTCTGGTGGAAGAAGATTGGTAATAACAGGAGTGGATTTGACACGATAGTTTTTTGCAACAGGGGTGGAACAGAGGTGGAAAAACATTACCTCTATATTGACAAATAAGCAAAAGTGTGATAAAATGTAATTGTGTAGCTATCTGAGAGGTGAACCGATCACCTCTGTAGTATGTAACTTAAAAATCATTCCCCTATAGGAGGTATACTTATGTCAGCATTTGGAATTATTCTGTTAGTTGTTTGTGCAATTATTTTAGTTGCATTTCTGTTTTTCCTTTATCTCGGTGGTTCCAAGGAGAACTATCTGATCGAGGTAAAAAAGCTTAGTCCGGCGATGGGTATCTTGATGATACTAACTATTGCAGTTGGAATTATTCTTTACTTCGATACTGTGATTCCGGAAAGCACTACAAAGGAAGTATTCGCCATATCTCAGGACAATGGAGTAGAATTCTATCAGTCTTTTGACGATGAAAAATTCTACGAGATTTATAAGTTCTATTTCTACGACGAGAGCGGCACAAAGCTCTCATCACAGGTGGATATCAAGCAGGCAGAAGTATCATTTACCGATGCTTATGCTCCTTGCGTTCTCTGCTATGAGACGCATTTAAAGACAAGATTTACAGGACGGCAAAACGTCGTGCGTCATTACGTTTTCTATCTTCCAACTAGTATGGAAAAGGAAATTAGTTTTAATGACAACGGCGGTTAGGCTGTCGAATAGGGAGGATAGTTACACAAACCGGGCCGCGATTTAGTCGCGGCCCAAACTCTTTTAGGAGGCCAGAAGGCCTCTTTTTTATGCGGAATTCAGAAAAGCCAGTATTGCTACTGGCTTTATCACTGAAGCGCGCCCACCCTTGGGGCACATTGGTTTGTTTTAATCCGCTGTTTTTGTTTTTAATGTAGTCTCCACACTCCACTAAAGATCAGTGGAACCCCTGTGAA
>JAFWEB010000020.1 GCA_017515925.1 Candidatus Saccharimonadota bacterium
AAAGCAACAGCCGGAATCCTACCATTTGTGGATGATTTGTCCAATTGGTTTGTCCGCCGCAGCCGCAGGCGTTTCTGGAAGTCGGAAGATTCAGCCGACAAAAACGAGGCTTATGCAACGCTCTACTATGTGATGCTTTATTTGAGTAAAATAATTGCACCGTTTGCACCATTTATGGCAGAAGAACTGTATCATAATTTAACTGGACTAAATGGCGATTCTGATTCAGTACATTTACTAGACTGGCCAGAGGCTGGGGAAGTAGATGTAGAAATCGTAGAAAAGATGAGTCATACCCGTGATATTATCTCTGAAGGCTTGGCTCTAAGGATGCAAAAATCAGATACGGAAGAGCAGATCAAAGTGCGCCAGCCGCTAGCATTATTCGTCTACGATGGCGATCAATTGCCAGAAGAATATGAGCAGATGATTGCCGATGAGGTAAATGTTAAAAAAGTAGAACATGGCTCAGAAACTAAGCTCGACAAGACTCTAACTGAAGTGCTCAAGAAAGAAGGTTTTGCCCGTGAGCTAATCCGCGTGGTGCAATCCGCTCGCAAAAAAGCCGGACTCAATGTGGACGACAGAATCAAGCTTTATGTTGGTTGCGAACTAGAAGATGAGTTCCGCGAGATCGTAGCGAATGAGACTTTAGCTACAGAATTACACACAAAAGCAGACGAAAAGAACTATTCTTACGACGAAATTGTAAAAGTTGAAGGCGACCAAATCACTATTAGTCTAGAAAAAGCATAGACTATATTAGCGGCCGATAGCATATCATTCGAGATTTTTTGATGCAAATAACAGGGGTGGATTTGACAACTCCAGAAAAACAAAGCATAAAAGGTATTGACTTTTTTGAAAAAGTGTGCTAGTATAGGAGATAGTTAGATAACAAAATAAACAATCTAACAAATAAAAAGAAAAACTAATAAGAAAGGAAAGAGTAGCGAAGAAAACACCATAAAACTCAACTAAACTTATAAAAACAACATCTATCACCTAGAAAAGGGTGGAACTCAACCAACTACAAAAATAAAAAGGAGAAAACTTAATGAAATTCGAATACCTCGGCGGATCAGAGGTAAAAGAGCGCGGATATAACTCGGAAAGAGTTAAGATCAGTGAGAAAGCAAAGAAAGGATTAGGCCACGGCGCGATTCTATCGTCCGACCTGGTATTCTAACAGATATAATTAGATTTACTTACAGATAGAAAAGAGCGAGGACCAAGAATCTGTATAAAAAATTTGTTCAATCACTTGATTAGCTAGATTTTACCCCTGTTAAATGGCTCTGAATAATACTGCGAGAAAAACCGAACAAACTTGTTCGGTTTTTTGATTCTACAAAAAGCCGCGCAGCAAATTGCCAGATGTCAGCAAAAGCAGACACAAAATTCGGCCAGATCCTGATGTTCGGAAAAACTCTTGACATTATTAACCATAAGTATTAAGATAAGGGGTATAAAAGGTTATATTATTAAATAAAAAAACGAAAGAAGTGCTATGGATAACACCCAATTCATACAGGCTCTAGACCAGTACTCCGACTTGCTGATCGAGAAAAAGGGCCTTGCAGACCTTCCGGAAGAGAAAAAGGGAGAGTTGCGAAACCAAATACAAGAGACTCTAGTTTCAGAGTTTAATAAGGAAGTTTTGAGACGACTTCCTGAAGATAAGTTGGAAGAGTTTGAAAAAACTGTAGAGGATGAGAGCAAGACGCAGGAAGATGCGAGTGCGATAATCAAGTCGGCTGGATTAGATGAGGGTGCAATCCTAGAAGAAGTTGCTCACGATTTTGAGAAGTTCTTCTTGGAAAATCCAGAAAAGGAGGAGGCATAATATGAATCCTGAAAATGGCGGCAACGCAGTAAAGAATAGTGGCGAAGGCGGCGAGAAAATCGTCAAGCCAGAAACCATCAAAGAGCTTGGCGATCGCACAGTTGACCTAGAAGGTTATCTTGCTGAGGACGAGCAAAAAGCTAACGAAGCAAAAGAGAAAGCTGAGCAAGAGCAAAACGCAAACAAGTCTAAAATTGCAGAACTTAAAGCTCAAATGGACGCACTCGTAGCAGAGCAGGCTAAGCTTGCTGAGCAACAACGTCAGCACGAAGTAGAAATCCAGAAGATTGTTCAGCAGCGCCAAGAAAAAGCTCAAGCAATGAAGAGCGGCATCAAAGGTATGGCAAAATGGTATGATCAGCATCCAAATGAAATTGGTGATATCATCCGTCCAGAAATGGGACATGATGCAGACTATTATATTAAATGGCAACAGGAAACTGGCCAGTCATTTGCAACAATTATTGCCGATTCAGTCCTAATTGATGAGCTATCACAAAGAGAAGATTTGAAAGGTATCACTCCAGAAGAAATTGAAAAAGAGACCATCGCACTTGAGCGCAAGAAAGTTGATCTAGAGAATTACAAAGCATTGATGGCTCGTAGAAACGGCGATATGTCTGCTAAGTTCAATAATGAACTAGTCCTAGACGAAGATGGTTTGCCAGGCTATGGCATCATTGATCGCACCAAGGGAGATGCTCCAAAAGCAGAAGCTCCAAAGGCTGCAAAACCAGAATCTGTCGAAGATTTCTCTAAGGGTATGCTTGGTCAAATCGATAAATTGATGAACGACGGCGAAAAAGCTGAAAACAGCTCTATCGAAGAAAAAGCTGAAAAGGCTATCAAGCAAGCAAGAGAATTTGCAGAGTATCGTAACAGATCCATCTTTGAGCATATGATGGAAAATGGTTCTACCGGCAGCTCGATTGATCGCGCTATCGGAGAGCAAAAGTTTAGAACAAAAGAATCCAAGATTACACGTCTAGATGACGCTTGCCGTAATAAATATGTATTAAAGAAAGCTGCTGCTAGTGCTGTGATCGGCGTAATGGCGCTCCTAGGCCTAAGTGGTCTAGCATCAACACTCCAAGGATGTTCTAAGAATCTAAACAGCTATCCAATGGGCGCAACTCCAGTCGAAGGTACCGCAGTCGCTGGTGCTACAGAAGAAGCAGAACCAGAAGCTCCAGCTGGACCAGTCCAAGAACAAGGTTGGATGTCTAAATCTGGCGAACAAGGCGAAACCCAGCGCCCAGAATACAAAGCCAACTACTTTACAATGGACCAAGAAGGCAACAAACACGACATGTCCGAAGATCTTTACCGCAAGGTAGATTTCAAAGCCGAGAATCCATTTGATTATGAGGTAAAGGAAAAGGGCGAAAAGCTCACTGTTGACAAAAAGGAAACCAAGGCCAGCTTTGGTACTACACTTACCCCAAACGGTCTAGAAGGTGGTATTGATGTTGCAGAGCAAGAATTTAACAAGAATTTGATGAGCAGGGCATCTAGCCAAGAAGAGCTTGCAATCTCACTTCTTGCCGGTATCGGTGGTAGCGACGCATTGAAAGATGTAGACTTCTCTACTGGCAACGATATTGATGTGCCAGCCAAGCTAGAAGTTGCTAACGGTAATATTAGCCCAGAAGCAGTCAACCGCGACTCTAGAATCCTAGCTGCACTTCCAGAAGCACAGCAGCAAAAGATTATGAATGCACTTTCCGAAGGATGGCAGAAATTGATTGAGGATAAAGAATTCTCACTGGTCAATTGGAAGGGCACATACTCATCCCAGACAATGAAGCCAGCCAAAGATGGTGAAATTGCACATGACATCGTCATCCAAGACGGAGTCAAGCGTAGCGCAGAATTTGCAGTCTATCAGGTAAATGATGATGCAACCAAGCTTACCGTCCTCCAGACGATGGGTAAGATCAACTCTGATGTCACCCTAGAACAAGCACAGGCCAAGGGCTTACTCAAGAACTGGGAAGTCGGTCTAAAGGCTGATTGTGGTGGCCAATGGGTTGCTAAGAAGAAGGTGATTAAGAAAGTAGTTAAGCAGGCTCCAGCTCCAGAGCAGGTAGCTGTTCCAGTAGCTCCAGTAGAAACCCCAGTTATTACTTGGGAGACTCCTACACCAACTAACCCAGAGCCAGAAACTCCACCAGCTCCAGAGACTCCACCAGAAAAGCCTACACCAATTAATGTCCCTGATCCACTTCCTCCACCACCAGCTCCAGATCCAAAACCGGATCCAGAACCAATTCCAGATCCAATCCCAGATCCAGATCCAATCCCAGATCCAACTCCACAGCCAAAGGATCCAAGCATTGACCCATGGAAGGAAAACAATCCTACTCCACTTCCAGTAACCCCAGAACAGCCAAGTGATCCAGGTCAGACACCAATTCAAAAGGGTGAGGAAACCCCTCCACCACAGAATGAAGAAGGTGTGAACGAAAAACCAGAAGATCAAGCACCGTGGGCAGAACCACCTTCCGAGAAGCCAGAAGACACCAATACTGGCGGTGAGGGCGAACAACAGCCAGGCGCTATGGATGAAGCAATTCGTAGATTACAAGGTAACCAATAAGGATAAGAAAGGAGAATAAAAATGAAAACTAACTACAAAAAATTAGCAATCGTACCTTTCTTAGCACTATCATTTATTGCTGCAAGCAACCTATTCATTGCAGATGATGCATCTGCAATCGTACCTACAGCTTGGGGCCCACAGGATCGTGCAACCTTCACTTACGAAGTTCCTGCAACCTACCCAACATTCAACTCTATTACTAATAACCCTACACTTGGTGATGAGCGTAACTTCGTCCGTGTCCGCGAGTACGGTGATCCAAATCCAGATGGTGACGAAGTAACTCTAGAAGTAGGCAAAGAGTATGAAATCGCAATTTACTATCACAACAACGCTGCGTCTAACTACAATGCCAGCGGCAAAGGTATCGCCGAAAACGTACGTATGCGTACAGAGTTTCCTAGCTACCTCGAAGCTGGTCAGAGTGCACAGGTAGTAGGTTTCATTACTTCATCTAATGCAAATCCAGGTGAAGTTTGGGACTCTGCATACCTCAATGCACACGAGCCAGTTTACCTCAATTATGTCGTAAACTCTGCAGTGCTTCACAACCTCGGTACTTCTAATGGTACTCCAATGTCTGGTGATGCATTGCTTGGCGATCAAGGTGTATTGCTATCATACTGGAATGACCTTTGGGGAATCGTTCCTGGTTGTAACGAATACGGTGGTTACTTGACCTATCGTATTAAGGTTGATCAGCCAAACTTCTCCGTCGACAAGATGGTCAAGAAGGCCGATAGTGACTCTGATTATCAGAATGAGCTAGTTGTTGCTCCTGGCGACAAGCTAGAGTATAGAATTCACTTCAAGAATACTGGTACCACTGAGCAGACAGGTGTGACATTCCACGACTTGATGCCAGATGGTCTATCCTATATCACGGGTACAACCTTCTCCTGGAGCACACGTCATCCAGAAGGCGGTGTCTCTCCAGACTCACTATTTGGTGACGGTCTCGGTGTTGGCGCAATGATCGCAGGTGAGGAATCGTGGGCTAGGTATCAGGTACAAGTATCTGATTCTGAAGAGATTTTCCCATGTGGTGAGACAGAAGTCTATAACGCTGCTTATGTAGCTACCCACGATGGCAAGAACTCTGCCAAGACTAAGGTTATCGTCAAGAGAGACTGTGGCGACAACCCTACTCCTACCCCTACTCCAGATCCTACACCTAGCAGTTTGCCAAAGACTGGTCCTGGTGAAATTGCAATGCTAATCGCAGTTCTACTAGTAATCGGTGGTGGTGGATACTACTTCTACCGCTCACGCAAGATGCTAAAGACTGTTGCATCTACTGCCGGTGCTGGTGATCAGAAGCCAGCTGCTGAGAGCAATATCGTACTTGATGGCATCAAGAACAACAATGCAAAAGAAGCTCCAGAAGCAGCAGAGCCTGTAGCTGAATCTACTCCAGTAGAACCAGCTGCTCCGGCTGAAGAAGCAAAGGCTGAAGAGTCAAAAGCTGAAGAAACTCCAAAAGAGAACTAAGTTCTAGCACATCCAATAAAAGCACTCGAAAGAGTGCTTTTATTGACTTTTATCCCCAGGTATGCTAAAATAGACCGCAGTAATTAAAGGATTAATATGAAGAAAGCAGTTATCCTCGTTGGCGGGAAACAATACCTCGTCGAAGAGAAAGAGACCCTACGGGTGGACCTCCTCCCGGAAGGCACTAAAGAGCTCGAAACTGGTGCTTTACTTCTTATCGATGGTGACAAGACTACAGTCGGTACACCAGAGGTAAAGGGCGTTAAGGTTTCGGCAAAAGTAGTAGAAGAAAAGGTTGCCGGAGACAAAGTCCGCGTAATCCGCTACCACTCTAAGAAGCGTGTCCACAAAGAGACTGGCCACCGCCAGAAGTACTCAACTATCGAGATCACTTCTATTAAATAAACAATTTAGCGCCTGGAAACAGGCGTTTTTTGATGCTTTTGCTTATTCTGTGATAGAATAGTAATATGGCTACGGTTATTTGTATAACTAACCAAAAAGGAGGTGTAGGTAAGACCACTACAGCGGTCAACCTCAGTTATTTTCTTGCAAAAGATAAGAATAAGACTCTTATCATAGATTTTGATCCACAGGGAAATGCCACCTCTGGGCTTGGCATTGCTAAAGATTCTCTAGATCTTTCTATGACAGATGTGGCACTTGGCAAGGCTAAAATAGAGGATATCGTCAGAGAGACTAAGCAGAAGAATCTCTATATTGCCCCTACTACTACAGAGCTTGCTAACGCCGAAGTAGAGATGACTAAGCTCAGCACTAAATTCGTTCAGCTCAAGACTGCCGTTGCCGCGATAGAGGATCAATATGACTACATCATCATCGATTCGCCACCATCGCTCAGCTTCTTGACTGTCAATGGTATGATTGCTGCAGAATACCTCATATTACCCGTCCAGACCGAGTTCTACGCGCTTGAAGGTGTTGCACAGCTACTTGATAGCATGGCGCTGATAAAGAAGGCTATGAACCCTAATTTGAGGCTTCTAGGTGTACTTGCAACCATGTATGACAAGCGTACATCACTTTCTGGTGAAGTATTCGAAGAAATCAAGAAATATTTCAAAGAAAAGACATTTAAAACGACCATCCCACGCAACGTGCGCGTAGCAGAAGCACCTAGCCACGGTGTGCCAGTAGGCAGCTATGACAAATTCTCTAAAGGTGCTAAGGCTTATAAGAGTCTGGCACGCGAAGTAGAAGAACGTGTCAAGGAAGGGAAGTAAAGGAGGAAAATGGCAAAAAGAGGACTCGGCAGAGGTTTTGAAAGCCTCATCCCAACAGAGCTAGTAGAAGATGGTTTTGACCCAACCAGAGATGAAGATACCAAGGTTCTAAAAGAGCTAAAAATAGATCAGGTCGAGCGCGATCCTAATCAGCCTCGCAAGGATTTTGATCCAGAGGCGCTCCAGGAATTAGCTGATTCCATCAAAGAACACGGTGTGCTCTCCCCAATCGTAGTAGTAAAAGAAGGCAAGAAGCACATCATCATCGCTGGTGAGCGTCGCTGGCGCGCTGCTAAAATCGCAGGGCTAGAAACTATCCCTGCCATCATTCGCACAGCTGATGCACAGAATCGCCTGGAGCTTTCTATTATTGAGAACGCTCAGCGCGAAGATTTGAACGCCGTAGAGCTCGCTACTGCTTATGTGAAGTTGAAGAACGAATTCAATATGAGCAATGCCGATATCGCAAAGCGTGTTGGCAAGGCCGAAACTACCGTTGTCAATACTATCCGTATCTTGAAACTTCCAGAAAAAGCCAAAAAAGCCATGCAAAAGCACAAACTATCGGAAGGTGTGATGCGACCACTAATTATGGCATCCCCAGAGGTAGTTGATAAAGTTTTGCCAAAAATCGTCAAAGAAGATTGGAATGCTCGCCAGGTAGAACGCTATGTTTCTCAGAGCAAAAAGCACAATTCCATCCAGGCAGTCAAAATCCGCACTCATATCAAGCAGGAAGAAAAGCTAAACAAAAAATACGGCGCCAAAGTAAAGATCAACAAAACCACTGTCACATTTTCTTGTAAGACCGAAGAAGAATTGAATACATTACTTGAAAAACTCGAACAAAAGTTTTAAGATTTCTTTTTGGTTTTTGGCTTCCTTTTTGGTAATTTGGAACGGATTACTTCGCCTTGTCTTGCCAGCTGGGCGCGGAGTTTTTGCCTAGCGTGAGAGGTGAAAACTTTGTCTAGCCAACCTTCTTTGGCGGTGAAGTTTTTGCTTGTCAGAATTTCTACTACGTCGCCGTGTTTCAACTTAGTATTGAGGCTGCTCATCTTGCCATTAATCTTTACACCTATTACATGTTCGCCAATCTCGGAATGGAGACGGTAGGCAAAATCAAGCGGCAGCGACCCCTTTGGAAGATCGATGATATCACCCTTTGGCGTATAAACAAAAATCTTGTCAGCGAAAAGATTAAGGCGGAGCTTTTTGACATTGACTTTTTTGCCTGCTTTGAGTTTGGCGGCAGTCTCCTGGAGTTCGGTAATCCAAAGCAGGGAAGTAGGCAAGTGCTGAATCTTGCCAGTACGGTAATTTTCGGTCAATTTTTGCTCGTTGTAATAGAATGACGCAGCAAGACCTCGTTCGGCAAATTCGTGCATCTCGCGGGTGCGGATTTGGAATTCGATAATCTTTTTATCCTTGGTGATAACAGTAGTGTGGAGTGATTGATAACCGTTCATTTTTGGCATAGCGATATAATCTTTGATACGGCCATCCATCGGTATATAAAGTGAGTGAATTACGCCTAGAGTCAGATAACAATCAGTAATGTCGTTGACAATAATGCGAAGCGCCATCAGGTCGTAAATCTCGCCCATGTTTTGATTGTGTTTGATCAATTTTTTGTGCAGGGAATAGACAGATTTTACACGGCCAGAAATAGTAAATTTGATCTTTTCGCGACCAAGTGCAGCCGAGATTTCTTTTTGGATTTTTTGCATGGTTTTTTCGGCGGACTTGCAGTATTCGTCAATCAGGTCATGGAGCTCGTTGTAGCGTTTTGGATTGACATAAGAAAAGGCTATATCGGACATCTCGGTGCGGAGGCGCCCCATATTGAGGCGGTCTGCTAGTGGGGCAAAAACTTCTAGTGATTCTTTGGCAATGCGGCGCTGCTTGTCTGGAGGAAGGGCAGAAAGTGTGCGCAAATTGTGCAATCGATCGGCAAGTTTGATAATCAGGACGCGGATATCTGAGCCGGTGGCGACAAGTAAACGCAAGAGGTTGTCCTTGGTATTGGGAAGATAAGTATCAATATCATTCATATTTGAGCTGATTTTGGAAAGTTTGGTCATACCGTCGACTAGGAATGCTACTTGCTCACCAAATTGCTCTTTGATATCCTTCAAAGTGATACCGGTATCTTCGACTGTATCGTGTAAGACTGCAGCTACGATGGTGTCTTCGTCCATGCCCCAATCTTCGACGATTTGCATCACTGCCATTGGATGATTGATAAAAGGCTCGCCAGAGCGACGCGTCTGACCTTCGTGCGCCTTTTTGGCGAACTCGATAGCCTGTTCTACACGTGCTGAACGCTTGACCTTTTTTACCATATTCTTATTATAGCAGAGTTTTCTTTTTTGCTCTGGTATGTTATAATATAAGTATGAAGACGTTGTGGACAGATGGGAGTGCATCGCCTAATCCAGGCCCTGGTGGCTATGCTGTTATCATGGATGGCAACCCGGTGGCCCTAGGTAGTGCGAATGACACTACAAACATCCGCATGGAAGCAATGGCTTTGATCTCTGCATATCAGTTTGCAATAGATAATGCGCCAGAGATTTTCCAGATTAATACCGATTCAGAATTCTGGGTAAACGTAGTCACCAAATGGGCTCAAACCTGGAAAGAGAACGGCTGGAAAAAGAAAACTGGCGAGATCAAAAATCTCGATCTAGTGCAAGAACTGTTTGACCTATATTCTTCCTGTGATAACGCAGAGCTACACTGGACTCGCGGCCACGTGGGGACAGAGATGAATGAGTTGGCAGATGAATGGGCTAATAAGGCAAGGAAAGGAGCGACCTTATGAAAAGAGTAACCATCAAAGTAAAAGTTCCAAATATTGAGGAACTAGAACAACGCATGAAAGATATTAGCTTGGAATTTGAACCAACCTTGTATCAGCATGACCGCGTATATGTGCCAAGAGGCTATCGCCGTGGCATGAGTATGCCACGCCTTGTGATGCGTACCGAAATGAGCTCTGTCGACAAGCCTGCCATCTATAAATTGATTTTCAAGCGCCACATCGAAGACAGTGGTATCGAAATCACCGATCGCTCCGTAATTCGTGATTATACCGAGATTGTCAACATGATTCAGCAGCTTGGCTTCGTCCTTGTATCAGAGGTCAGTCGCCGCCGCAAGAGAATCAAGCTCTCTGATACTTCTCGTATTTATCTAGATAAAATTGATAAGCTCGATGACTATTACCTAAAGATTGAAACCGCACTCGATGAAAATGACAAGGTTTCTGAAGTAATGTCCGATTTGAGGCGCACACTCAAATTATTCAATCTGAGCAAAGAACACATTTCTCAGGAGTCATACTTTGAGATACTCCAGAAAAATGATATAATCAATTCTAGATAATTTATTTCGCTAAATTTATAAGAGAGGTACGATGGAAGAAAAATTCGATGTTTTTCAGTGGGCAAATGAAATTGATGAAATCAAGAACAATGTTTCTGTAGAACTATTTTTGTTTAACAAAAATTACACTCCGTACAAAGTGCGCTATTCTGATTCTTTGACTGGAAATGTCAAAGAGATGTTTATGAATGCCGCTATCAAATACATCATTGAAGAAGCAGATAAGGGGCTAGAATGTCGTGATTATGAATTAAGCGATGGCGAAGACAAGGTGATCTACCGCACTCAGCTAAATAAAGTTGGTCGTGCAGAGACCTTGATCCATTTGATTGAACACGAATACAAAGACATTGATTACTTCTCTGATAATGAATATGAGTTTAAAAAAGTTAAAGGCATCATCGCAAAGTTTAGCTATCCAGGTGGTGATGATGGAACCAAGACTTTCTATATTGCCAAAGGTGTTGCGGCGTCTAGCGCACTCAAAGGCGCTCAAGCTTGGGAACTAAATGGTGAAAGTTTTGAGCCATTCTCAGCCGAAGTTGCGATCAAGATGCCAGCTGATAATCAAGTAGCTATTATCGATGATACAGTGGTGATTTTCAATCAGCCAAAGTTTGAAACCTTGTTCCAATATGATTACAAGGCTCAGGTGATTGCCGAGGAAAAGGCAAAGGAATTGCAGAAGAAATACAAACTCAGCTTTTCCGAAGGCTTGACTCTAGATGCTTTGCTCCAAGATAGAAAACCACTACTTAAAAAAGTTCAGGCTTTTGACATTGAAGAGGAAATGGAACAAGCACAGCTAATTGACTATGCTGACAAGATGGAGCTAGAACTCATGACCGATGATGACGGCAGTATCATCATTATGGACGATAAAGACTTAACTATGTTTGTAAATCTGGTGAATGAAGATTATTATGTGTCGCCAGTGAATGGTAAGAGATACGAGATTAAATCCAAAAAGTTATTAGAAGATGCCGAGGGCGAACCTCCAAGGGGATAATTTGGAACCGAAGCGAATTACAGTATCGCAGTTTATTGAAGCCGTCAACGGATTGCTTGATTGTGGCTTACAAGATCTCTTGATTGAGGGCGAAGTTTCTAGTTTCAAAGTCAACCAAGGAAAATGGGTATTCTTTGATTTGAAAGATGAAGATGGCGCCACGGTCAATTGTTTTTTGCCGGTTTTTCAGCTCCGTACGCCTATAGAAGACGGCATGAAGATCGTAGTAAAAGGTCTGCCAAAAGTGACCAACTGGGGTAGATTTTCTCTGACAGTGAAGCAGCTGATGCCAGTGGGTGAGGGAAATATCAAAAAGAGCTACGAGCTATTAAAGAAGAAATTGACTGCCGAGGGTCTATTCGATCCAGCCAAAAAGCGTGGGATCCCAGCGGATTTGACGAAAATCGGTGTGATTTCCAGCACCCAGGCTGCCGGCTATGCTGATTTTTGCAAAATTCTGAATGCACGTTGGGGTGGTCTAGAGGTGCAGACTGCTCACACTCAGGTGCAGGGAATTGATGCGCCAGACCAAATTATTCGCGCACTTCGTTATTTTAATGAAAAAGCCGAAGTGCAAATAATTGCAATTATCAGAGGCGGTGGTAGTGCAGATGACCTATCAGCCTTTAACGACGAGAAGCTAGTGCGCGAAATTGCGACTAGCCGTATCCCAGTGATTACTGGTATCGGCCATGAAGTTGACGAGAGTCTGTCGGATCTGGCTGCAGATATTAGGGCATCTACTCCGTCCAATGTGGCAGAAATGTTGACACGTGATAGAAAAGCAGAGATGCTCCGCGTGCGTCAATCAGTGCAGAGTCTAGGCCAGAGAATCAATCAAGAAATAGGTAGCTATAGCGAGAATGTTAAAATTGCCGTAACGGATGTAAAACGCCAGCTAATCAGTCGGATAGAGAACATAGAAAACACCATCAAGCTAAAAAAACAGATGCTAGATGGCATGAATCCAGAGCGGGTTTTGCGACAAGGTTATGCGATAGTTGGAGGGGAATTAACAGAGGGAAATCTCGTAAAAATTACGACGTTTAATACGCAAGCCGAAGCAGAAATCAAGAGTGTAAAAAAGAAAGGATAATATGGTAAAAGCAGAAAAATCAATCAGTGAAAAAATGAAAGAATTAGAGGCTGCTACAGAATGGTTTTATTCAGATGAATTTGATCTAGAAAAAGCCAGCGATAATTACAAAGCGGCTATCAAATTGGCAAACGAAATCGAAAAGGATCTGGCCGAGCTCAAAAACGAGATTACCGTAATAGAGAAAGACTTTACAAAAGAATAGCATAAGCGTTATAATATCCGTATGGATAATCAATCTTTCCAACCATATCAGCAGCCAACTCAGGCTATGCCGCAGACTGTTGGTGGTCAGCCAGGTCAACCAGTACCAGGCCAGCCAGTTCCAGGTCAGCCTTTGCAGCCAGTTGCAGCCGCACCAAAGGCAAATAAATCTTTAATCTTGATGATTGTAGCAGTAGTTAGCGCAATTGCAGCAGCTACTTTTATTGGGCTTTTCATCTGGATGTATGCCAAATGGGATGTAGCTAAGCGTGATGTGGACGGTCAAGTAATGGCGGCTGTTGCTACCGCTGTTAATGAAAATACAGAAGAACTAGAGAATCAATTCACCGAGAGAGAAAAATCCCCATATCGCACTTTTGCAGGGCCGGCTGATTATGGCGAGCTAAGCTTTGAATTCCCAAAGACCTGGAGCGTATATGAAGCTAGAGACGCAGCCAACGGTGGCGATTACGAAGCTTATCTCAACCCAGACAAAGTCTACACAGTGAATTCTTCTACTATCAACGCGCTTCGCGTCACCATTAAAGACAAAGCCTATGATTCTTATATTTCCACCTATGATTCTGCTCTGAAAAACGGCAAGATCCAGCTAAACGTCCGCCCAATCAACGGCGAGAATGCCAATGTCTATAGCGGAGAATTACCAAGCACAAAATTTGTCGGTATGGTAGCCGTATTCAAGATTCGCGACAAGACTGCAATTTTGCAGACCGATGCGATGCTATTTGCTGATGATTTCCAAAAAATCCTAGATTCCGTCCACTTCAATCAATAAAATATGATAAAATTGGGGGTATGGAGAGTGAGGTAAATGGTATTTTGGTGGCGGCGCACGAGCTAGAAGCGCCCTTTAATTTGCTACGCCAACTCGCTTTTTCTCTCGACTATGCGGACGACAAAGAAGACATCAAGCGCGTCCAGTCCAAGATGATAGACGTCTCTGACCGTGCGATTCGCCAGATCCAAGATTTAACTAAGATTGGCCGACTAGAAGACGGGCTCTTTGAAATGGAGCCAGTTGCCGTGCGCGCAGTGTGTGATGATGTAGTAGAGGAGCTGAGATATCTGTTCCGTTTTAATCATCGTGATCTAAAGATTGAATATCGCAACCGCTCTAGACTAGTCAATGCAAATCGTGATTTACTCTATAGTATCATCTATAATTTCTGTCTCAATGCAGTGCATTACTCCGATCAAGAGGCCAGGAGTGAGTTAGTTATCTCTGATAAAAATGACAAAGTACGTATCGACATACGCGACTATGGGCCTTCACTTCCGATTGATGTCTGGCGTAGCCTGAAAAAAGGCTGGATAGAAAAGCCGACTAGTATTGCTATGCGCCCGGGTTCGTCTGGGCTTGGTCTCTATATTGCGTCTAAATTTTCTCAGTATATGAATGCCGATGTGGGCGCGGTGAGACACAGAGATGGGACTAGCTTTTTCGTAGAATTATCACCGTCTAGGCAGGCGAGTTTGTTTTAGGAGGACTTGCTATGATTTATATTATTGATAACGACATGATGATGGCCGAATGTATTGCCGGCGCGGTCTGTAGCTGTTTTGACGAGGACAAGAGTGAAGAAATCAAGTTCTTCCAGAATGCAATAGAAGCGATGCAAGAGATTGCTGAGGCGGATGTGTCTAAGATAGAGATGATTTTTCTAGATATCATGCTGGACGGGCCGGATGGATTTACTTTTCTAAATGAGCTGCAGTCCTATAGTGATACGGCACGAATTCCGGTAGTGATAGTTACGGCGCTCAAAATTAAGGCCGACCTAAGCGATTATGGCGTAGTGGGTATTTTGGACAAGTCGACCATGCAACCGGATGACATCCGCGCGTTGGTGAGTCAATATGTGTTGTCCGTGAATTCCGTCAGCGCGAACAAAAAAATAAATTCGAAAGAACAAAAATGAGAGAAATTCCGAGCAAAGATTTTAAGTCCGAAGCGATTGTGCTGAAACGTACGAACTACGGCGAGGCGGATCGAATTTTACAAATTATCACGCCGGCTGGCAAAATGGCAGTAATGGCCAAAGCCGTGCGCAAGGAAAAATCACGCCTAGCCGGAGGAATAGAAATGTTTTGCTTGTCCGATATAGTGCTGCACAAGGGAAATAGTGACCTAAGTGTTCTAACTTCGGCCAAGATGAAAGAGTTTTATAAAGGTATTTTGACAGATCTAGATAGGATAGAGCTAGCTTCGGAAATATTAAAAAAGATTTCGCGTGCGGCTGATATGACAGATAGTGAGGGCTATTTCTCTCTGGCCAAACAATGTCTGGTTGCACTAGACAAGCATGCTAATTCGGCGCTGATAGAGGCTTGGTTTTATCTGAATCTGGCTAATATTTGTGGCGAGCAGGTGAATATTATTACGGATACTAGAGGTGAAAAATTGCAGGCAGATCAGCAATATACTTGGGATTCCACCGAAAATGCTCTACGTGTGGCAAAAGGCGGTAAAATCGGTGCAAACGAGATTAAAATGATGCGGCTGATGCTTTCGGCAGATTTATCGCTAATCCTGCGTGTAGCAGGCAAGGATGAGATGGCGGGAGAGATATTATATATCGCCAAAGCAGTGAATCAAATCTAGCCGCTATCTGTGATATAATACAAGTATGAGTAATTTAGACGACATTGTAAGCTTGTGTAAGCGCCGTGGATTTATTTTCCAGGGTAGCGACGTATATGGTGGTATGGCCGGGACATGGGATTTTGGCCCACTTGGTACAGCCTTAAAGAAAAAAATTATGGATTCTTGGTGGAAATTCTGGGTAGAAGACCGCGAAGATATGTATGGCGTAGATGCGGCCATCATTATGAACCCTATTACTTGGCAGGCATCTGGTCACACTGAGACTTTTAATGATCCATTGGTAGAGTGCAAAGCTTGTCATGGTAGATTTCGTGCAGATAAATTGGTAGATGGTGCTACAGAGAGTATTACTACCGAGCAATTCCTCGCGGCAAACGTCAAATGTCCTACTTGTGGCAAGATTGACTGGGGTGATGTGCGCAAGTTTAATATGATGTTCAAGATGACTGTTGGTCCAGTAGCTGACGACGAGCATATCGCATATCTACGTCCAGAGACCGCACAGGGAATTTTCACAAATTACAAAAATGTCGTCGATACAATTTATCCTAATATCCCATTTGGTATTGCACAACAGGGAAAAGCATTCAGAAACGAGATCTCCCCACGCGATTACATCTTGCGCGACCGTGAATGTTCCCAGATGGAGATAGAATATTTTGTCCATCCCAATGCTTGGGAAGAATCATTTGATGAATTAGTAAAAGAGAATCACCGCTTCTTGACAGAGAAGATGGGCTTGTCTACTGATAAGATTCACGACGAAGAAGTTGCTGCCGAAGATCGCGCCCACTATTCTAAGCGCACTATTGATATCATGTTTGACTATCCAAACGGTAGAGAAGAGCTAATGGGTATTGCTTATCGTACGGATTTTGACCTAAGCAATATCGCCAAGGCTAGTGGCAAGAGTATGGAATATCGCGATAAAAACAGCGGCGAAGTATTCGTCCCACATGTAGTAGAGCCATCTATCGGTGTAGAGCGTTTGATTTTGGCAGTCCTGGCCGAGGCTTACAAAGAAGACGAAATCGACGGCAACAAGCGTGTAGTCCTAGCTTTGCCAGAAGATTTGGCTCCATATCGTTTCTGTGTTTCTCCACTTCTGAAAAACAAACCAGAATTAGTAGAAAAAGCCGACTCTGTTTATCAGATGCTTCGCAAGAAATACGGTAATGTCACCTGGGATGATTCCGGTAATATTGGCAAACGCTATCGCAAGCAGGATGAGATTGGTACGCCTAAATGTGTCGTGATTGACTTTGACACATTAGAAGACGACACTGTGACAGTGCGCGACAGAGACACCGCCAAGCAGGAAAGAGTAAAAATCTCTGAACTATAATTTTGATTTAGGCTATGACAAAAGGTGGGATCAAAACAACTAAATCAAAAGAAAAAAAGAAATTAGAAAACGACAAAAAAGCCGCAGTAGGGCGGACTATCGCCACTAAAAAAGAAAAGGCCAAGGAATTTGCCTATGATTTTGAACAGACCAATAATCGCTCGTTAGTGGTGTTCTACTCTGGGGAAGGATGGTGGAAAATGGGTGGAAATTCGGCGCTGTTCTACACCCACTTGGTCGCACCACGGCTCAGTATCAAGGCTTCACTCAAGCCAGACCGGGATTTTTATTTCAAATTCATCGATGGGATAGTTTCGATTAAAGACTTCAGCGGGTTGAAGCGTAATCTCAAAACAATGAAGATTTTACCAAAAGAAGAAACGGAACTCTGGACGATTTTTGATTTGGGTTTCAAGGTGTCCAAGACAGAACTGAACAACATTCATAATATCCGCGAAGATAGGATTAACCAAGTCAACCAAATTGTCCAGGCTAAGAAATTATATCCATCTATTGCGGCGCTCGGGCGCAAAATTGCCAAAGCGCTTTATACTAAAACTAATCATGCTACGCCGGTTGACCGTGAAATAATTATGAATCGGTTAACCCAGATTGCCTTTGAGAATGTGGTACAAATCTATCTAATTTCTACTGAAATTCTACCGCCAGTCGAAACCCTGCAGACAGTAGTAAAACGCAACGAAAAACTAAAAGCCTATCTAATGCTAATGATGGAAATAACCGCTTTTGAACCAGAAGATATCTTAGCGCTAGAAGCGGATTTGGTTGATATGAATACTCAAATCAAAACTGAGCTGAAAAAACTCGGCGCCGACGAGAAATAAAATGGCGACTATCAAAGATAAATCAGTCCTGCCAGAGAAATATCAACGGCGAGACGGGGAAAGTTACGAGGATTGGGTACTTCGAATGCTATGGGTGGCATATTTAGATGCTAGAAAATGTAAACGCAACACTAAAGACCAGTACAGATTTGAAGTAAATGCAATGGAAAATTTGCTTAAGCTACGTGAGGATATTCTAGAGCGTCGTTACGCGCCGAGTAGGGGGATTGCATTTATTGTGAATGATCCGGTAATTCGAGAAATCTTTGCAGCACCTTTTCGCGACCGCGTGGTGCATCACGTTCTTTATAATTTGTCCTATGATTGGTGGGATAAACGGTTAATTTTTGATTCGTATTCTTGCCGACTAAATAAGGGGGTATTGCTAGGTGCTCAAAGACTGCGCAAAATGGAGAATATGGCAATCAATGAATATCAAGAGCCAATATATATCGTAAAAATGGACGTGAAAGGCTATTTCATGAGTTTGCCCAGGGATGGACTATTCGAGCGGGTGGTCTGGGGATTGGATCAACAATATCCGCATAACAAACCACGTGAATACTATATGACTAAATTTCTCTGGCGACAGGTTATTTACGACGATCCAACCAAAGGTGTGAGAAAAAGGGGTGATTATCGGGAGTGGGAGAGGCTGCCAGATAGTAAGAGTCTGTTTTGTCAGCCACCAAAGACGGGAATTGTGATCGGAAATCTCTCGTCACAGTTGCTCTCAAATATCTATCTAGACCAGCTCGACCGTTTCGTGAAATATACATTAAAATACAAGTATTACGGTCGCTATGTGGACGATTTTTACATTCTAACTCCTGAATCGCATTTGAAACAAGCCATGCGCGATGTGGAAGCAATCAAAGTATTCCTGCAGGGAATGAAACTCCACCTACATCCAAACAAATTTTATGTCCAAAACGTCAATAGGGGAGTGGTGTATCTGGGAATCAGAGTCTATCCAAATAGACTAATCCCGGGGCCACGCGTAGTGCGACGTTACAAACGTGCGACTAGATTAGTGACTGCCGGGATTAAAGATGAAGCCACGATGTTATCTTATCTAGGGCAATTTATCCATCTCAAGTCTAATCGGATTCAACAGAAGATTTTTGACGAGGCTGGTTGGGATTGGACTTGGTGGGTTATTCCGTAGTTTATGGGGGTTGGTGGAAAGTTCACTGGCGGAACAGATACTGACGCAACGAACAGCGAACCCGTTCGCCTTATTATTCGTGTTGGCAGGCCTAACATCCGAAGACCACGTATTCAGGTTGTAAGCATTGGTACTACTAACTACGGTAGAGGACCAGTAGTTGCCATTGTTACTCTGGTTGTACAAGCGACCTGTATTCCAGTTGTAGTTGCCAGAGTAGACGTAGGAAAAATAGGTAAAATGAATACGCGTCGGCTGGTTCCAGTTTAGGGGCGCTTTGATCGAGTTTTTGACCCCGTAGGGTACTAGACCCGAAAATTGGCCTCGCGCAGCGAAGGCACCCCCGGACTTTCCAAAAATCCTAGCAAAGAGCACGGCGAACAAGGCTCTTTGGCGGATTACCCCCACATCATTATAGCATTTATAAATGTAATAACTTTTTTAGAAATGTAATTACATATTGACTTTTGTTATTACATTTCGGGCTAGACTTTTTTATAAAAGTGTGCTATAATGAGAATGTATCACGATGAGGGTAACGCGAACGGAGAAATACCTAAGCAAATCCCTCTTTTTTGTAGTATAATAACAGATATGGATAAAATACGGAATATAGCTTTTATTGATGCACAGAATCTGAACTACAGTACTGTCGATAGCAAGCCATCCTGGAAGGTAGGCCTTAAGCAGTTTAGGACTTATCTCAAGGAGAAATATAATGTCGACGAGGCATTCTATTTTCTTGGCTGCATAGATGATAGATATTCAGAAATGTATGACAATATTCAGAGATCAGGCTTTATTCTAGTGTTCCGTGAACATAACTCAAAGTTGTTATCTATGAAAAAGGGAAATGTTGATACCGACATCGTGTTTTCCATAATGAAGAAATTATACAAACGTGAAAAATTCGAAAAAGTGATTCTAGTTTCTGGTGATGGCGATTATTTCAAAATGGTTCAATTTTTGATCGAAGAAGATAAACTTTGTAAGATACTTATGCCAGTAAAGAATAGTTCTTCATCTCTTTATCGTCAGATTCCTGCCAAATATAGGGATTATCTTGATAAGCCTGAAATAAAAAAGAAAATCGAATTAAAAGCATAGGGTACCCTGGCTCGGCTCACATACATATAAATAAAAAATATAAAAAAGGGATCCAGTGTCGGGTGTTTCAGGGTAGGCTGTATGCTAGAATCGTGACGCAACGAACAGCGAACCCGCCCGCCTTATTATCCGTGCTGGCAGGCCTAACATCCGAAGACCACGTATGCAGGAAGTAAGCACGGGTACTACTAACTACGGTAGAGGACCAGTAGTAGCCAAGGTTACTCTGGTAGTACAAGCGACCTGTATACCAGTAGTAGTAGCCAGAGTAGACGTAGGAAAATGGGTAAGACTTAATCTTGGTTGCATCTGTAGCTGTTCCATCTCCGATATGAAGACCATATGACTTAAACAAATGATTCCATGATTTAGACTTATCA
>JAFWEB010000021.1 GCA_017515925.1 Candidatus Saccharimonadota bacterium
AGTCGCATTTACACAATTCCCCGTTATCTCGTTGATTACTTTGCCGGCTGGGCAAGTTTTGAACTCTTGGGGGATATTTGGCTCACCTGGCGTTGGGTGGAAAGTCGTTTGCCATTCTTGGCTGCCATCCGCATTCACGCCGATCAACGCATACGATGCAGATTTTTTCTGACCGTGTGGGTAGCTGAGACTCGCAACGACCGTATTATTTCTGTCGACAATTTCGAACAGATTTTCCGTAGTTGGATTTTTCGTCAGACGAAAAACCGGATCTGGACGAAACACAAAGAATGAGTCCGGTGCCAATGTTATATTTGCTCCGCCAAAATCAGCAAACGAATAATTCTTATTTTTATACCGCACCGCGCATTCGCCGAGAGTTATTTCGTGATTAGACGAGTTTTGGATTTCGATGAATTGTTCCGCTGGCTCATCGGCATAGTAACTCAAAATTTCTGAGAAGATCAGTCCGTTGCAAGGTGAATCCGACGGGTCAGAATTAGCGCTGGAACTAGAAGATTCTGATTCAATTTGACTATCACCAGCCTCGTTTTCTGGCGGCAAATACAAACCAGACACAGCTGGATCATATAATAATTCCGGCTCATTAGTATGATAATATTCTCCGGTTTCACCTCGCACAATCGTGGTATACATTCGAGATTTGACCGTGGTAGAAAAATTTGGCAGACAATCCGCCCCACCCAGCCAGCAAACCGAATTAATTGTCTCATCATTTACCACAAGGCTTAGCGACCCATACATTGCTAGTGTCGTGTCATAAGTTAAATCCGCTTCTTTTTCTGGTGAGCCAGAATACCGCAATAAAATTGCGTCGCCCACCATTTTTGCTCCTGTTGGGAATTCGTACAAGACTGTGGATTTCCCAGTTGCACCACTACTGGATGGCTTGGCAGTATAAATGATTTTTAAGCCGTCCAGCAATACCGTCTCATCTACTAGTTTAATCAGCTCAATCAACTCCCCTGCATTGCTCCCAGCATCTGTGTTGTAGCCCGGGTTAATTGCATGAATTGCAACCGTGTTCGCACTTGCCACAACTTCTGCATCGGCAATTGACGTGTCGTCGGCTATTTCGTTGCCTGCGCTAGGGGGAGCAATAGCCAATTCTTCCTCTAGCGATAATGATTCTATGGTGAATCTGTCAGACAGCAGTCCACCTGGCAAGGAATATGTAGTCGATTTATAATAATCCGACAATATCGAAACTACAGTTCCTATACCCAAAACCAATACCACGGGTAGAATTAGTATTGCTTTGACTGATTTTAAAATGTACATGTTCTCAATGTAGCACGCCCAAATAAAACTGCAAGCATAAGCTTGATACTTTTTTATTCCACTTATGCTATAATATACTTATGAAACCAGATATGTTTGTTATATTACTCGCGGGGCTCGTCCACGCTTCTTTGCAACTTGGGATTGGAGCATTATTGCTGTTATATCACGCAAGCCTTGGCAAGCATGTCAAAAAACACACACGCCAACTTGCCAGTAATTATATCTTAGGCAATGTTCTGCTTACCGCACTTGCAGTAGCCGCGATGTGCTTTGGCGTAGATTTAGTATTCCAGGGTCCAATGAACCCAGCCATGCTAACTATCATCACACTACTACTTGCCGCACTTGCCGTTAGTATTTGGGTATTTTATTATCGTTGGGGCAAGAGCACAGAACTCTGGCTACCAAAATCCATTGCTCGTTATATTGATAGCCGCGCCAAAACTACCAACAGCAGCACCGAAGCCTTTAGTCTTGGTATGCTAGCTTGTTTTGCAGAAGCTCCATTTACTTTTATGCTGATCACTGTCGCAGCAAATAGCATTATTTCCCTTCCGCAGGGTATGCAGATTATTTATCTAATTATTTATTCCATCATTTCTATTTTGCCACTAATTGTCTTGCGCTTTGCGATTCGTCGCGGCGATACCACCACCGATATCCAAAGGTGGCGCATTCGTCACAAAAATTTCTTGCGTGTCCTTTCTGGAACAGGATTTTTAGTACTAGGTTTGTTTATCTTAGCTTTCAAAGTAATCATTGGATAAAACATGAAACTCCTCAAGAAGAAATCCGCTAAAAAATCAGAGTCAAAAAAATCTCCGGCATCGAATAAATTATCAGTCGACTACATTGCCGACGATATTATAAAAGAAGGCAAAACTCTTCATTTACAGGCCGCTCCACTCAAAATTGTCGCTAACCAAGTCGCAGAAAAAATCGTCAAAAAACTCGAAAAAACTGATAAAAGAACCATCAAAAAGAGCGATCTTAACACCTTAATCGCCAAAGAAATTAAAGGATATTCTAAGGACCTCTCGTTTGTTTACCAAAATCGTGGTAAAATAATCTAAAATGGGAAAAAGATTCGACTACGAATATATTGTAATCGGTGGTGGGGTGGCAGGTATTTCTGCTGCCAAACAATTGGCTGAAGCCGGCCGCAAAGTTGCAATTGTCGAAAAAAATCTACTCGGGGGAAATGGCACTGTATTCCATGATGTCCCAGGAGCGATGCTATCCAATATTATGCATCTATATTCCCGTAGTGTTGCAGGTAGCCGTTTTGGTTTATCTTCTGCTAACCTTCAATATGATTACAACAAATTAATGGCTTGGAGACAAAGAGCCATTATCAAAGCCAACACTGCCAAAAAAGAATTGGACGCACTCGGCGTTACAGTAATTCAAGGACGTGCACGATTTATCGGTACATATGATTTGGTCGTAGAGGGCGCAGGCGAGCCAAAAAATGTCTCAGCCAGTAAATTCATCATTGCATCTGGGACTTTGCTAGAAACTGGCGGAATCTCTGGGCTAGAAACTACGCCATTTCTCACTCCAAATACTGCTCTTGCAACTGTCCGCCCACCAAAAGCTGTAATGATTGTCGGTGGTGGTCCTACTGGTTGCGAAATAGCACAATATTACACAGAACTTGGCGCAAAAGTTGTAATAGTGGAATTATCTGATCGTATTCTCCCAGCCGAAGACGAAGATGTCAGCAAAGTAATAGAACAATATTTGGCCAAAAAATGTGGCGTCAAAATTTTCACTCAAACAAGAGTTACTAATTTGCAAAGAGACGAAGCACTCACCCGTGTGACATTTATGCGCGGCGGCGAAGAAAAAACCGTACGTGTAGAAACAGTTGTCCTTGCTACTGGTTACAAGCCAAATACCGATTTGGATTTACCAAAAGCTGGAGTTAGCTTTGACAAAAAAGGTGTCGTCGTTGATCGCACACTGCAGACCAGCGCCAGAAACGTCTTTGCCATTGGCGGTGTAATTGACACTCATTGTTCTACAGAAAAAGCCATTTACACTGGCGAGCTCGCCGTGATGAATATGCTTGATCGCACCAAAACAAATGGTAACTATAATGGTTTCATGCGTTGCATGGACACGGATCCACAGCTTGCAATCGTCGGCCTGACCGAAGATGATTTATTGAAACGCCATCGCAAATATCGTAAAACTTTGGTCCCACTATCCGCAGTCACTGCATCCATCATTAATGACGAAACTGCTGGATTCATCAAAATCCTAGCTGATAACCAAGGAAAAATCTTAGGTGCTGCAATGATTGGACCAAATGCTTCAGAAATCTTGCAAGAAATTGCCCTAGCCATCCGTCATAATTTGCCACTGATTGAAGTTGCTAGCACTCCTCATAAAGAAGACGATTGGAATAACATCGTCAAAGTTGCTGCCAAGAAATTATTATTGACAAATAATTAAAATCTGATAGAATTAACTATGTATCGCGGGGTAGAGCAGCCTGGTAGCTCGTTTGGCTCATAACCAAAAGGTCGTTGGTTCAAATCCAACCCCCGCCACCAAGTTTTCAATCAAAAAATCAATCATAATTGAAAATAAAAATGAGGTCACTTATTCCCCCCAATAGTGGCCTCTTTTTTATTCTAATCTAGATAATCCCAAAGCAGATCGTCAGTAATATCACCACCAATTGTAGCGCTATTTTGGCATGACATGGCATTGCCATTATCTGACATCAAGCAGTTATTTGTTACGTAATAATTCTTAGACAAGGTATTGCCCGCACCATTCAAATATAAGGTATATTCTGGGTATGGATAGAACAAATCAACTAGCTCTACGCGTGATTCGATACGACGATAAAGATCATTGGCGCGCCCGGTTGAATCAATCGAAGCCTGCACCCCAACAAATCTAGTCGTGTCTCCGCAGCTGGAATCCTTACACAGAGAAATTGACACATCGGTATCCGGTGCTTGATATGGCAAAGTCAAACGGACAAAGGTAGTAGCCTTAGCACGATCCGATCCACCAAAGGTTGCCGGAAGTCCCATATTTAGATTACAAGCAAAATCATCACTAATATTGCAACGGACATTGAGTGGCTCGTTGTCGTGTTTGTCTGAACGATCAAGCACGCCGTCAGCATTTATATAGTTGGTGCCGGAACTAGACTGAGGTCTAAGAACCAACATTGCATGATCGGTACCAGAGCTGTTATCATTATTTGCGCTTAGTTGGCTAATAGAAAAGTTTGGCTCGCCATTCCAGGAATCAGTTTGATACAAATCTACTGTAATGACTGGTGGAGCAAATCTGTTATTGTTTGACTCTAGTACATTACTTCCCATATATGTCGCTGATACTACTGTACCTTTTCGATTCTGTTGGGAGAACCAGCTAATTTGAATCGACTGAACACCAGCCAAATCTTCAGTCCTGAGCGGAATGATTCTCACGTCGTCAGATTTAGAAAGTGTGGTGCGATAGTCATTGTTCTCTTCGGTAATTTTGACACAAGTATAAGCCTGGGATAATTCATAAGAATTACCGGGAGCCTCCTTGCTCTGTGTTTCTTGAACGATCACTTCTTTCTGATCTTCTTGGTCACGTCCAAGTACTTTCTGGACTACATCACAAGAATTCTCTCTGATTCCCTTTTCCATTTCGTAGATAATCCTAGGACAAGTTCCTG
>JAFWEB010000022.1 GCA_017515925.1 Candidatus Saccharimonadota bacterium
CTATGAAGCTCTTTGATCTTCAGGAGAAAAGAACTCTTAAACTTCTCCAGTAACGTGGCCAAAGCAGTCCTTGAGGTCCTTAGCCAGCCTTGAGGTTAACTGTTTTGTTCAATATAATATCTTCGCTCCCTTCACTGGGCGAAGGACTCCTTAAACCAGGCCCCGGAGCCGATCCGGGGCCTTTTACATGCCTTAATTTTGCCAACAAAAATCCCCCCTCGAAGGGGGGATTTTCCATTTCACCGAGCCAGAACACGATTCGTGACCAAGTGAATGCTGATTTCGCGAATTATTTACGTAGTCCGAGCTTAGATACGGTCTTTTTATAGGTTTCGTAATCAGTATTCTCAAGATACTTGAGCAATCTTTTACGCTTACCGACCATCTGAGTTAGACCACGGCGAGCCATGAAATCGTGTTTGTTCTCTTTCATGTGCTCGGTTACCTCTTTGATACGCTCAGTCAAGATAGCGATCTGGACCTCTGGAGATCCGACATCTTTCTTGCCACGAGCCATCTTAGAGATAGCCTCCGCTTTCTTCTCTTTTGTTATCATGAAAATAATTATATCACGGACTTACAGATATGACAAGAGGCCAAATTCCTTAGGCGGCGTTTTCTTCCCTATCGTCGCCGGCGTATTGCCCAAGTTTATTCCCTACTGGCTTATTTTGATATGTGCCAGCAGATGTAACTGGTTCATTGATGAAGCGCTTGTTCTTTTCAGCAGCCTTTTCTTCGAAATTGACGATGTTTGGATGTTGCTCGCTAGCCTCTGTAACAGGAGCCTCGGCAACTGGCGCCTGAGCCTCTGCTGGAGCTGCTTGTACTACCTCTGCGGCTGGGGCTTCTGCACCGCCAAATTGGGCCAACTGAGCCTCTAGACGTGCAATATCGTTCTGAGCGTTGGTAATGTCCTTCTGTGTCCATTCTAGGCGGCTTTTAGCGGTTTTTCTGGCCATGCGGTTCATTAATTTTTTGAACATACCACCCTTGTTAAGCTTGTCATATTCTTCTTGAGCGTGGATTAGATCTTCGCTTCTCTTGGCCATGATTTTCTTGGCAGTTTCAAGCTCGGCATTAGTACGATTCTTTTGATAAATAGGAGTGCTCTCAATTGCTTTGAGCTGAGCGATGATCTCTGGATTATCCTGATACTCGTGCATGATTTGATTAGACAAGCGAGCGGTCTCAAAATATTTTTTAGCATCGGTAGCGTTCTCAACTTTGGATTGATAGACTTCTACCAATTTATCACGAGGGATAGCCTCTTGTTCGCTATCAGAAAGGCTATAGACGAGATATTTCTCTGGATTGACTGGCTGACTTTTGTCAACTTTTAAGGCTAGTTCGTCTCCTTCTGGAGTGGTGATGACAGTCTCCTCTTTGACATCGTCGTTGTTTTCGCCAACACGGAATCGAGTCTCACCATGTTCGCCAAAATCAGATTCACTTTCCTCAGTCTTTGACTCTTCTGCCTCGGCCTTTGGCTCTTCTGTTTCAGCTTTTGGTTCTTCGGCTGGGGTCTCGATAAATTCGGTGATTTCGTCCTCGGTCTCCTCTTCGGTTTCTTCCTCTGGGGAGGTTTCTTCAGTCTTTGGTTCTTCGGCTGGGGTATCTTCAGTAGAAGTTTCTTCTGCAGGAGCTTCTTCGGCTGGAGTCTCTACTGCTTTGTCTTGGTGAGTTTCTTCAAACATTCTAGCAACAATCTGCTCGGCAGATTCTTCTTTGGCTTCTTCAGCTTTTTCTGGTTCTTCTGCCTTTTCCTCTGTTTTTTCTTCTACTTTTTCTTCTGTTTTTTCGGAGGTTTCGTGTAGTTTTCTTGAATCTTCTTCTGTCCAACCATCAGTCTGAGTTTCAACGATGCGAGTCATTTCCTCGGCATGATGTTCCTCTTCTTCGGCCATTTTCTGATCTAGGAAATCTTGGACTAGTTTATGGATTTCTTCTTGATGATCCTTGTAATATCTCTCGTAAAATTTGTCGCGTGCAGAATCATTGCCGGCAAATTCTACCTCTTTTACACTTTCCCATTTTTTAGCTGAATCAGAAACATTCTGCTCACCAGAATTCTCTATTTTCGGACTCTCACCCTTATTTTCCATTGACCTCCTTTTAATCGATTATACCATAATCGGAAAGAGTTTTGGCATCTTTTATGTCATATTGCCCAATTTTAGTGCGTCTTAGCTCTGTAAGATAGCCACCTACACCTAATTTTTCGCCTATATCAATACCGAGTTGACGGATATAAGTTCCCGAGCTCACATCACAAGATATTTTTAAAAACGGCCATTCATATTTAACGATACGAATATCATAAATCTTGATTTTTCTCTCTGGCATTTCTACTTCTTTGCCGGCTCTAGCTAATTTATAGGCACGCTGACCATTAATTTTTACGGCGGAGTAGGCTGGAACTTTTTGGACGATCTCTCCTTTGAATGAATCAATCACTGACTGGACTTGTGCTATAGTTGGAGGGTCGATATCTCGCGATGTATAATCTGTTATTTCCCCTTCTGTGTCGCCCGTAGAAGACACTTTTCCTAGCTCAATCGTCGCCTCATAGCTCTTGTCGAGTTTCAAAAAATCACCGGCCTTTTTCGTGCCCTTGCCGAGCAGTAGAATCAGAAGGCCCGTTGCAAATGGATCAAGCGTCCCAGCATGACCAACCTTCGCTCTTTTTGGGGGAGTCTGTCCCTGTTTGATTGCTTTTGCTCGCGCTTGTTCAGTTAGAATTCTTCTAATCCGAGCAACCACAGCAAAACTACTCATTTCTGCTGGCTTATCGACCAACAAAATCTCTTTATCGATTATTTCCATGTTAATAATTATACAAGTGATAACTACTCACCGCAAATTAACAGAGGTACGATTTGTTTTTGTTTTATCTCGCAGATTTTTATCTACCTGAACGGGCGACCATCGCTACCATAGCAATAGAAATACCCATAGCAAGCAGAATTGGCAACATTACCATACTCTACATTCCTGGTATCTTAAATGCACCTGGGTCCTGGACCGGCTGGACGAGGGCTGGATCCTGGACCGGCTGAACTACCACGGGATTAACCGGCTCTGCCTGAGGGGCTGGAGCGGCAGCTTCTACCGTAGGTATTCCTGATGCTGCAGATGGATCAGGCTCCACTGCTGGAGCTTGCACAACTGGCTGCTCTACAGGCTGAGCGACAGGTTGTGCGACCGCCGCTGGTTGAGCAATAGGTTGAACTTGTGGAAGAGCTGGCGCTGCTGGAGGCATTGCCATATCTACTGGTGGCGCAGGTGGTGGAGGTAAGTTGATTGGATTATTAGCCTGAGCTTGGCTAACCATTTGATTAACCATATCATCTACGCTTTGCTCGGCAGCTGGAACTGTAGAAACGACAGGAGTAGGCTGAGCAACAGGTTGAGCAACAGGTTGAGCTGGCTGAGCTGGAGCAAGGCTAATTGTAGGTGTAGCTTCAGCAAGTGCAGCTTCCATCATTGCACCATAATCTTTTGGTCTTTCCTCGTTGTTAAGAGGATCTACTGTCCCATCATGATATTCTGTTCTCTCTTGGGCGGTACCATAAACATTAGCAGCCGGGACTGTTCCGGTTGGAACAGCTGCTTGCATGCTCGTCATATCTACATCGCCTGCTAGAGCTTGTTTGGCGCCATCAGTAATGTAGCCCATTTGAGTGTTAGCAGTGACAGGTGTGGCTGGCATCTGAGGCTGAACTGGTTGAGTCACAGGCTGTGGCATTTGTGGTGCAGCTTGCATAGGCTGTGGTACTGCTTGTGCAACTGGCGGAACAACTGTTGGCATTTCTGAAACCACTGGTTGAACAGGAGCTGCAGGCATTGGCTGAGCAACTGGTTGAGCGACAGGCTGGGCAACTGGCTGAGTTGCTTCAGCTGGTGGAACTGCTTGCATTACCGGATTGACTGGAGCTGGGCTTTCTGGCTCGGCTGGGATTTCTGGAATTGGCTGAGCTGGAGTCTGTGGGATTGACTCTTCACTCACGGATAGGACTTGCCCTACCTCTGGAATTTGTGGTTCTGGTTGTTGTTCCATTGCCGGCTCCTCTTGTTGTTCACTTTTTTTATCATCGTCTGAATCTTCTTTTTGTTCAGACTCTTCTTTCTTTTCTTCTTCTTTTGCCTGATCCTCTTTGGCTTTGGCGGCCTCGACGAGTTCGGCCATCAAATCATTTTGTGCTGGCTTTTCACCAGTAGAGATATCGCTTAGGTCAGCTTTATTTCCAGAGATCATACGCTCTAATTCTTCCTCTGGGGAAAGTTCTTTTTTCTCTTCTGCTACTGGTTCTGGCTGGACATCTACTGGCTCAGCTTCTGGAGTATTTACCTCTGGCACGGAGTTTGCCAATGCACGTTCACTTGCGTCTTTTTCCTCTGGCTTTAGTGACTCTGTAGGCTCAGTAGGAGCATCGCCACCATCAGCGTCAATGCTATCTGGAGCAACTTCTTCTTTCTTTGGCTCTTCTTTCTTTGGTTCTGGTTTTGGAGCCATATTGACCGCGATTAATTGCTGATCTGCACCCTTTTGCATTAATCTAGCACTAACTGCCATAGTATCAGGGGTGGTTTTCTCATTTGAGAAGCGTTCTGTTGCAGCAATCACGCCGGTAAGGAGTGCAGTTGCGACATTTGGTGAATATTCAGCATTCATCGCATCAAGCATTGTAGTTGCCATTTCGGCCACAGATGAAGCTTTGTCGTTATTCCATTCAATTCCCCCAATTTGCCCTGGAGCGCCATTGGAAATATTAATCAATACTGCATCGTGTAAGATTCTGCCGTGCTCTTCTAGCGCTTTGTCGAGTTCATCTGGGCTGGTCACGTTCAGACAAATTACCATGTCAACATTAATATCGCCTCTAGAAAAGTCTAAATCTTTTTCGGTAATAGTTGTCTTGTATGGAGTGATAAATACTTTAACAAAATCACCTTCCACTTTGTAGCGAAGATGATCGGCTTTTTCTTTATTCAGAGCGATAATAAAATCTTGTAAACTATCAGTGTTGGATTCGAAAGTTTTTTCTGGCTTCAAGAATTTAATAACATTAGGGGTCTTGCCAGAATAAATTGCAGTAGCGTGCTTACCAATTCCATCAAGTGCCATCGTGAGCGCTAGGGCTGTAGCCATTTCATCAACAGATGGATCGCGCGATAAAGTCACCAAAATGCTATCAGCGTCCTCGAGTTTTTCTAGGACCTGGTCTAACATCTCGTCTACTGGTGCCGTGACCTTCTTCTTTTCTTCTGGCATTTTGATGTTTTTATTTTAATGATATACAAGCTCATAATAGCATAATCGGTTTCAAATGTAAAGAGGAAAATTAAGTTATTACACTTTACATTTTTTCTAATCTGAGGTATAATAATCAGCAATATATAATAATATTATTAATTTATAGGAAAATTCAATGCCGATTATTAAATCTGCTAAAAAAGCTGCTCGCCAGGCCGAAAAACGTACCGAGCACAACCAGCAAATCAAACGCGATATTAAGACCGCTCTAAAAGAGTTCAAGGCTAAACCAACTGCAGAGACTTTCCGCAAAGTTCAGTCTGAGTACGACAAAGCTGTCAAGAAGAATTTGATGGAGAAAAATACCGCTGCTCGTCGCAAAGCTGCTGCTGCCAAAATCTTGAAAGATGCTGGCGGCAAAGTAAGCGCTGCTCCTAAAGCTGCTCCTGCAAAGAAAACTGCAGCTAAAAAGCCAGCTGCAAAGAAAGCTACCACAAAGAAACCTGCAGCAAAAAAGACGAAATAAGCATCCACGGATCGTAGTTCGTCGATTTCATAGCAATGTCAAGTTTAGAGAGTTCCTTCAAAACTCTCTTTTCTTTTCTTCCCTGGTGAGCTTCGTATTTTTTGATAGCCTGAGTAGAAAGTAGGCCCACAAACATATATGGATCTTCTTGGTCTTTAATCTCGTCTAGCAGTTTGATGGCACGTTTTCCATCAGTCCATGCGGCATCAAAAACACCAAATACTTTGCGCATATCAATTTGTGGACTAAGGTCAAACTTCTGTGCTTTGACCTTTGGATTTTTGGTGAAATCTTTGAATGCCTTTTTGGCGCTTGCTGTAGTTTCCCAGATGATAATATCGTGTGGGGTGTCTAAATATTCACTAGCAATTTCGTAAAAATCTCTGTCTCCGAGGGTACTAGAAAGAAGGCTTGATTCGCCTTTGGCTGGCGTAATGTCCTTGATCAAAATCTTGCGCTGATCAGCAAAAATCGTGCGGCCCAAGAATAAATTCGGAATATCGTCGGCAGAAAGATTTTCACCGTTAAAAATTTCGTAGCTATCCCCTAGGATTCGTTTGACTTCCTTGGAGATTTTAATGCGATCTGGTCCATAAAAAACGTAAATCATTTAGCACTCCTTTTTTGGCAGGCTGGACAAATATGAGTGCCTCGGCCAGCCACACGAATTTTTTCTATTTCTGTGCCGCAACGCTCGCATGGTTCCCCTTCACGGCGAAAGACTTTAGCAAATAATCTCAAATAATCACCTTTAGTTCCATCAGCTTTGACGTAAGTTGCCATGGTAGAACCACCAGAATTTATTGATGCCTCCATTACTTTTTTCGCACCGTCCAACAATCGGTCTGCTTCTTTTTTGGTCACAGTGCCGGCAAGTCTAGCTGGGTGAATTTTTGCGTCAAAAAGCGCCTCATCCGCATAGATATTGCCGAGCCCACAAATGATTTTCTGGTCCAATATTACCGCCTTGATACAGGAATTTTTGTGACGCATTAGCCTTTCATAAAAATCCTCTGAATCCATATCCCAAGGTTCTGGCGCTAAACTTTTGATAAAGCTATCTTCTTCTACTTCTTCGGTTGGAATAACTTTGACAAAACCAAATTTGCGCTGATCATTGAAGAAAAGTGTACCTTTTTCTAATTCAAAAATCACACGGGTTTGTTTGTCAGGCAGCTCCGCAAAAAATGAGTCCGTTGGATGGCCGCCCGCAAAAGAATCGGACTTTTTATTATTTGGGCGATAAATCAGCTGGCCGGTCATACGAAGATGAATCATCATAGAAACATTGCCAGTGAGATCAAAAACCAAAGCTTTGCCAAAACGACGGATGTCATCAATCCTTTGGCCTATGAGGATTTCTTTTGGTCCGATGAATGATTTATCCGAACGAACTTCTATGCGTTTAATCTTTTGTTGCAAACAAAAACCACACAGCCCACGACGGATTGTCTCTACTTCGGGTAACTCTGGCATATTATATATATTATACCATTCTCATCTGTTTTAACTCTGTTTTTCTATCGCGATCTACCCGATAAGAATCACAGATTTTGGAAATAGTCTTGTTAAAAGTCCATTTTGGCAGATGTGAATTAGACAAGAATTCATGTGTATCATCTGGGAATTTAATATAACATTCCGCAAGCAGCCAGGCGATAGCCATCTTTACATAATAAGCATCCCAAGCAAGTGCTTTCATTTCACCCGGCCCATCAGAGATCAAGCCCTCGAATTCGCGGATCCTATCAAATATTACTTGTAGATATTCCGGTGCGTCTGGCGTAACATAATGATCTAACAAAATCACCAGTGCCACGCGTACATTGAATTCATTTAGTGATTTAAGATTGTCGTCCACTGTGTCTAGGAAATCCGCGCGGTTTTTGCGGATAGATTTGAGACTAGCACAAAAAGTATCACAACTCGACCAGTTATCGATTCGCTCAACGTGCGCTGCAAAACGTTTTTTCATCTCGTCGTATTGAAGACTTGCAATCACAAAACCATGCACATTTACTTCTTCAAAACTCACTGGCTCAAAGGATAAAAATTCTTGGTAGTTCCCTTTCCTTATCGCTTTGGCCATCTCGCGTTGATAAGGAATCCGAACCCCCATAAAAGGTCGCTCCGTCGGCGTGAGATTTTTAGAAAAATCATAATAGCCGCCTTCTGAAAGAGACATCAATTGATTACAGAAATCCTTATAATTCTGCTTGGTCCACTTATCACGAATTAGATTATCGAAATTCTGCATATATAATATATATTATTCTTCGAGTAATTTAATAGTGAGATTGACGATTAACTCTTTTTCATCTGGATTGCTCTCGGCAATAAGGAGTGCCATCGCCGTGAGAGCACGATCAGAAATCTTGGTCTCGCCCTTATCAGTGAGGTGATAATTATTCATGGTAAGAAAGACAATGAAAAGCAACGCTCCGATACGCTTATTGCCATCATAAAACGGATGGTCTTTGATGATGAAGTAGAGCAAATTTGCAGCTTTTTCGGCAATGGTAGGATAGAGATCTTTACCATCATAACTTTGATAAATGGAGCTAAGTGAGCCAGCAAAACTATCGTTTCTTTTCTTGCCAAATAGCTCTCCACCCTTTTGATTTTCGCGTAATTCTACGATGAAACTCTCACACATTTCTGGAGTTAATACTACCTGCTTTTTGGATTTTTTGTTCATGGCGGACAAATCGATAAACCCATCATCGTATTCACGCAAAGTCTGGAAACTGCCAGCATATTTGGAAATCACCTCTAAGACCCCAGTTGCCTCGCCCGCATCTAGCTCTTGGCGAGCAATCAGGCGACGCACTACACCCATCATACTTTCAACATTTTTTAATTTTTCTGAGGAAAGTTGCTTGATTCTACGCTCATTTACTGCAATTCCACCCACCACATATTGCTTCAAAACCTTGGTCGCCCAGATACGAAAGTCGGTTGCTTTGCGCGAATTCACGCGGTAACCAACCGAGATAATGACATCGAGATTATAAAACATCACTTCGCGGCGAATTTCCCTTTTCCCCTCTGTTCGAACCGCGACATTTTTTGTCGCGGTTCGTTTTTCATCTAACTCACCCTCTTCATAAATGTTATTAATATGACGCTCAATGGTACGACGAGAAATATCAAATAATTGTGCTATCTGATCTATTGAGGCCCAAATTGTCTCATTCTCTGCATCAACATTAAAAACCACTTCACCCTTAATGGCTTTATAAATTTCTAAACTTTTATTCTTATGATCCATCAATAACAGATTATCACATTATATACGCTTAAGTAAAGCATAAGCATGATTCAACTTGTGCAATTTCTGCACAAGTCCAGTTTATTCAAAAAATGAATAAACGCAGTGTGTTCCATTTCGGAACCAACTCCGACAAAAAATGCACACACTGCAAACGAACTTCGAAGGAATCTTTCGAAGTTCGTTTTTACAATTCTCCCCAATTCTTCCCTGTAGTTACTTCTACGGCTAGTTTGATCTTTAGCTCTGGGGCGATGCCTTCCATCGTCTCTTGCAAGATTTTTGATACTTCTTCACGCAGAGATTCGTCACACTCAATAATCAAAGAGTCATGAATCTGTAGTACCAAATCCGCACCATCCGGCAACAAACTATCAACCTTGATCATGGCGCGTTTCATCAAATCTGCCTCTGTCCCCTGGATTGGCATATTCATTGCAGCACGCTCTGCAGCCTGACGAATGATAAAGTTAGATGACTGCACATCTGGGGTTGGACGACGGCGACCATAATAAGTTTCAACATAGCCCTCGTTTTTAGCTTGATCCAAGATCTTTTCTAAGTATTTTTTGACTGGTTCACGTACCTTGAAATAATCATCAATAAACTGTTTTGCATCGGCCAGATACATACCAGTCGCATCGGCTAGGCCTTTCACACTCATGCCATAAAGGATTCCAAAATTAATCACCTTAGCAGCGCGACGCTGAGTCTTGGTCACTTCATCCATTGGGACATTAAATACATCTGATGCCGTCTTGGTATGAATATCAATTCCAGAGTTAAAATCATCGATCAAAGCTTTGTCATTTGAAAGGATTGCGGCAAGACGAAGCTCGAACTGCGAATAATCTGCCGAAACAAATACTTTGCCATCACTTGCTACAAATCCAGTTCTAATTCTTCTTCCCTCCTCTGTGCGTACTGGAATATTTTGAAGATTTGGGCTAACACTAGAAAGCCTGCCAGTAGCCGTAACATTCTGGGTGAAGGTAGTATGTATTCTGTCATTTCCATCCGCAAGATCTGGGAATGGCGCAATATAAGTAGTCAGAAGCTTGGATGCCTCGCGATACTCCATTAATTTTGGAATGATCGGATGCTGATCTTTTAGTTTTTCTAACTCTTTGGCACCAGTAGAATAACCACGCGCAGTCTTTTTAATCCCTTTTGTTGGAAGCTGGAGATTATCAAACAATACTTCGCTTAACTGAATTGGCGAATTAATATTAAATTCTTTTCCAGCTAATTCATAGATTTCTTTTTCGAGTTTGGAGACGATTGACTGGAATTCATCGAGCAATTCTTTGAAATACGGACGAGATATTTTGACACCTTTTTGCTCCATCTTATATAATACTGGGATTAGCGGTAAATCATATTCTTGATAAATCTTCTCGAGCTTAGAAAAGCGAGAAAGGTCCGTCGCCTGAGTCGCAGCTTTTTCACGGTTTTGTTCTTCTTCCTCTGCGGTTGGTCCAAAATTCAGCAGGCCTTGTTTGGCCTTTGATTCCTCATTTTGGATACGCGCAAGAGGATTTAGCAAAAACTGTGCCTGGTTCAAATCCCAAAACTTCTTCTTGCCGCTCAGGATTTCTTCGGCTAGATTTGAATTAGTGTGCATTTCTTTTTTGATGTCATCGCGCACGATATAATCTTTGAAATCTTCTGCGGAATAAGTCTTGGCTGGTTTTTCAAATTCTTTTGTATCGTTCTTTTCTAAATCAGAAAAGTCACCTTTTTGCTCATTCTGTTTGGCTGAGATTTCGGCTAATTCTTTTTCTGCATCTTTGTCTGACATAATATTGAGATCCGACAATGGGTTCTCGCGAATCTTTGCAATATCTGCTATAAATTTGCGCAAAACCGAATTAAATTCCAAATATTTCAAAGCGTTTTCTACGCGCTTTGGATTGACAACGAGATCTGGTATCTCAGATAATTTTACTGGCGCATC
>JAFWEB010000023.1 GCA_017515925.1 Candidatus Saccharimonadota bacterium
ATGCTTCGGCAGACCAGAATGACTATTCTTTTGTCGCTTAATGCGGTGGCTATTTTGATTGCCGGAATCTTGATTGCAAGTGCGATTGGCTTAAATGGTAATAGTGGATTCAAAGTTGTTGATGAAAAAAGCGACGAGGTAAGTGACCAAATCGAAAATGTCGAATTGCTAGATTCTGCTTCGGATGAAGTGGAGGCCGAGGGCGCTAGCACCGATAATGTAGTGCGACGATCTAATTTGGGAAAGAGTTTTGATACCGGTTCAGTCAATGGTGACGAACTCTGGAGCGTTGGCTCCGTGACGATTTATCAAACAGCGGATATTGACATTTGTATCAACGATTCAATCAAAGATCCAGGTGAAATGTATTGGCAGACTAGCAACACCAATGTGATAAAGGGTTTTTATAGTGATGCCAGAACTAGACTTGGCTATTCATCTAAGAAATGTCGTTACCCTGCTATTGTTGGGACTGGTACTACTACGATTACTGCTGGTACTGCAGATGGTGTCAGGCGCGATACAATCAGCGTAACGGTGCTTCCACCGCCAGAAGACCAATGGAAGCGCGATGTTTTGACTCTTGTTAATGAGGAGCGAGCAAATTATGGTTTGCCAGCTCTGACCTGGGGTACTACCTGTGAGGCTGCAGCCCAAAAAAGAGCCGAAGAAAGCGTTATTAAATATGACCACACCAGGCCAGACGGTAGCTCTTGGGAAACAGTCTGTAAAAGCCCTAATGGTGGCGTAGCTGGCGAAAACTTAGCCGCTGGTAATACTGCAGTATCACCAGAAACCGTAGTCCAAACTTGGATGAACTCTGAGACTCACCGCAACAATATCTTGTCGGATAAATTCACAAAAGTAGCAGTCGGATTCGTCTTTGACCCAAATGCGCCATACAAAACTTACTGGTCGCAATTCTTCTCGACTTATTAATTATTCGCCTCTACTTGAAGCTTTGACTAGCCTTGCTAGGAATGCTTCTGCTTCGGCGGTATCCATTAATCGTGTCTGATAAGACAAGTCATAAACCGTTGGAGTGATGCGGGTTTGGAGTAATTTTCCATCCAAGAAATAGTGAGAGAAGATCAGGCTGCGCTCGGTGCCAGGCCAATAAGTCTGGTCAAAGAATAAATTGCCAGTGCCATAATAGATAAACTTGCCTTTGTAGATTTCATAAGTTTGTGGCTGATGTGCCTGAGTGCCTAGAATAATATCTGCGCCCATGTCTATAATTGAGCGGAAGAATGCTTGCTGATTATCAATTGGATAGTCACACTGAGGCATCTCCTGGCCTTCGTCTGGATAGCAATAACATTCAAAGAATTGAATATCTACAATTACAGTGTCACCTCTGTCCTTTGCATCTTTGATTTGCTGTCGGAGGGTTACTTCGTCGTAGATATTTGCTCCTGGATGATCGCCTAATGCGCCTTGGCCGTTGGCTTTGGTGGAAGTGGACTCGTTAATACCAATCATGGTAATACCACTTCCCTTTTTAGAGATTTGAATTGGGACCTTGGCTTGCTCTTCGTTGATGCCACCGCCATATGTCTCAATGCCGTTTTCGTGGTATTTTTCAATGCTGGCGATATTATTTGCAGCGCCCCAGTCGTTATTATGATTACCGGTTAATTCTACGATATCGGTACCGATTGCAGTGATTGCATCAAACATTTTTGGACTAGAACAAAGAGCAGTAGAAGAAGAATTAGAACAATCATTAGCAAAACTAATCTCATTACTAATATGTGTAACATCGGCAATTTTTAGGAAGTCGGCGATCTTTTCGGCAAAATATGCACCATTTCCGACTTGGCTAAGCGTGTTCAACATTCTACGAGTTAGCGCTGTGACGCCAGTTTGTTTGATAGAAAGCAATGTGTCGCTATTTGGAAGCTGTGTAAGCGCAGAAGAGATAATGTCATAAGATTCTTTGCTGTCTTCAGAATCAAGATTTAGCACACGAAAGACTGCGCCTTTATATGCATTTTGAAAATTAGCTTTGTCGGATCTAGCAAGATAATCAAGGACATATTCATTATCTACGCTTAGTACGCGAAGCTCTGGAGTTAGGTCACGAATTGATAATAGATAAACAGAATCCTCTTTTTGGTTCTTTGCTTCCTCGGCTGTATAGACCGGGAGATTTTTAGCTTTGTCAAAAGTAATATCAAGCGCAGAATTATAAAAATTAGTAGTCGGAAGCTCGATGTCGAATAATAATTTGGAAGTTTTACATTTTTCGTCTGTGCATGAGATATCTGGATCAACATAGGAATCAACACTAGTGGCAGAGATTTTGACATCATGGGCTAGGCGTTTGTCTTTGAAAATATCTTCAAGTTTGCTTCGTTCTGCGTCTGTGAGTGAACTATCATAAGAAACGGTGGCTGGGACGATTACAATCTCTTTTTTCAAGATTTTATAAAAGATAAAAATTGCTACTCCAGCGGCAAGCAAAAATGAAATAGTAATAATGATTGCTCGAAAGCGTGGGCCTTCGCTACGAGAGCGGTGTGACGGCCGATAAGATTGTTGCATTTCC
>JAFWEB010000001.1 GCA_017515925.1 Candidatus Saccharimonadota bacterium
AGGAGGAAAAATAATTATGGCTAGGGGTTTTTCTAAAGTAATCATCATGGGTAACGTCGTACGTGACCCAGAAACCAGATCAACATCTACTGGTAATAGCATTACTAGTTTTTCAGTAGCAGTTAACCGTTCTTACAGAGGGTCTGATGGAAGTTCCAAGGAAGATGTATCATTCTTTGAATGTTCTGCTTGGGGCAAAATGGGCGAGACCATTGCTCAATACGCTAAGAAAGGCAGCGGAATCCTAATCTCCGGCCGTCTCAGCCAGACATCTTGGGATGACAAGAATTCTGGCCAGAAGCGTTCTAGAGTAGAAATTGTCGTAGAAGATTTCAACTTTATCGGTGGTGGTAATGGTTCTTCCGACGGTGGTAGCTCAAGATCCAGCAAGAAATCTACTAAATCAGCACCTACAGAAGGGGTAGACGAAGAGCCAGAAATCGTCCCAGATGATATTCCCGAAGACGATGGTGGCGAAGTGTCATTGGATGAAATTCCATTTTAATTAAGAAGGAAAAGGAGAGAATAATGCGTAAAGCAAAAAATGATCCAGATTTATACTTTGATTATCGTGATGTAAAGACGATGCAGCGATATGTCGATGCTTATGGCAGAATCGAGCCAATTGCAAAAACTGGCCTTAGCCAAAAGCAGCAAAAAGAGTTGACAGTTGCAGTCAAGCGCGCTCGTCATCTAGCTTTGCTTCCATTTGTTAGCTAATAAAACTTAAGGAGTAAATATGTACGGACCAACAGATCTAAAGAAAAATGTGTTGATTACTTTGGATGGTCAGCCATATAAGGTGGTTGAATACTCTCAGAAAGTTATGGGCCGTGGTGGTTCTATTGTCAACGTAAAGGTCAAAAACTTGATGACAGGCGCACTCTTGCCAAAGACTTTTAAGGGTCAGGAAAAGATTGAGCCAGCCGAAGTCACTACTAAAAAAGTTCAGTACCTCTACAAAGACGACGAGAAGTTCTATTTTATGGATCCTGCTTCATTTGAACAATATGAGCTAAATGCTGATATGGTTGGTGATATGGCAGACTTCATGAAAGATGGCGATGAAATGGAAATCCAATTCTATAATGGTACCGCTATCAACCTAGTTCTTCCAAAGAATCTTTGGCTCAAGGTAACCTATACTGAGAATGCTGTCAAAGGTGATACATCTACATCTGTCACAAAAGACGCAACTCTTGAAACTGGCGTAGTTATCAAGGTCCCTGCCTTTATTAAGGAAGGTGACGTAGTCAGCGTTGACACAGAGACTAGGGCATATCGCGAACGTCAAGGTAGCAAATAGTGGATTTTGTTAGTCGAGCAGAGAACAAGCTAAAAGATGCCGCGGAAGCATTCAAATATGATTTTCGCGGTAAGCTAGTTCTCGATATCGGCTCATCTACGGGCGGATTCACCGAATACGCCCTTTTTCGTGGTGCGAAAAAAGTGATTGCGATCGAAAAGGGAACTAACCAAATGAAAGCTCCGCTAAAATATGATGAGCGAATAGAGCTGCACGAAAAAACAGACATTTTTGGTGTCTCATTAGAACAAAAACCAGATACAATTCTTGCAGATGTATCATTTATTAGCCTAAAGGATGTTTTAGCCCACGCGAAAGTCCATTTATCAGATAACCATACGGATTTTCTTGTGATGTTAAAACCTCAGTTTGAGGCAAGAGATAGCCAGCTCAACAAAGGGATTGTCAAAAACGAAAAAATCCGCCGCGAGATCGTCAAAGATTTTGAAAATTGGCTCAAAAATAATGGATTTATCATCTTGAAAAAACGTGATAATGAGTTCTTGGGCAAAAACGGCAATAGAGAAAGATTTTACTGGCTAAAAATCGCTCATATTTCTTGACTATTATAGAGCTTATGCCTATAATAGTAATATGAGCTTATTGCATGGTGTGGGCGAATTCTTCGCTTTAGATATTGGGACGAGTGCTTTACGTTTGATCCAGCTCGATGGTGACGCGAAGCATGGTTTTCAATTGACCCGTTATGCTTATGTCCCAATCGACCCTAAGGTTGCTCAAGATATGAGTGAATCAGGGCAGAAAAAGATGGGAGAAATCATTTTGGGCGCCATGAAACAAGCTGGCATCAAGACTAAAAATATCGCTCTCGGTCTTCCAGCAAGCAAGACCTACACCGCAATAATTGAAGTTCCTAATCAGACAGAGAAGGAGCTCAAGAAAACTATTAAATACGAACTAGATCAGTATATCCCTATGGCTGTCGAAGAGGCCGAGGTGGACTATGCTGTGCTTGGACCTAGTCCAAATGACAAGACCAAAGCAGAGGTATTACTCTCGTCTTGTTCTATGGACTATGCCGAAAGCCGCATGGAAATGATAGAGCGTGCCGGGCTAAATGTAATTGCTCAAGAGCCAGAGCCAATCGCTATGACTCGTTCGCTCGCTCCAGTCGGATCCCAAGATGCACGTGTGATTGTGGATCTTGGTGAAGGTTCTACCGATATTGTAGTTGTTTATCAGGGTGCACCAAGGCTAGTCCGTTCTATTCCGGGTGGTCTTACTGCACTTGTTAAAACTGTTGCATCTACGCTTAATGTTCGCGAAGATCAGGCAAGGCGCTTTATTCTCAAATTTGGTCTTGCTCAAGATAAGTTGGATGGCCAAGTATTCAAGGCTCTAGATGGCAATCTCGACAGCTTTGCTCAGGAGCTTGCTAAATCTATCCGCTTCTTCCAGAACAAATACGTTGGTGCACCAGTGCTCGGTATCGTGTTATCTGGTTTTGCCGGCGTGATTCCATTTATCGCCGAATATATCGAGGTCAAGACCAATGTCCAAACAATTCAGGGCAACCCATGGCAATTAGTTCAGGTCACACCAGAACAGCAGCAAGCCTTGATGAGTGTCGCATCCGAGTTTGCCGTAGCAATTGGCTTAGCCGAAAGGAATAACGTATGATGCAAGGTATCCTAAATAGTCTTCAGCCAATTCTAGATAAGCTGAAAAAAGAGTGGAAGAAAACACTCAAGAATTTTGGCATCAAGCAAAAGGAAAAGCCTACCATGATGGTAGAGCAGAGCACCAGCTACGAAATTAATCTAGTTCCAGATGTCAAACGCCAGATGATCAAAGCTATGCGTTTTCGCAATATTATGCTATTCATTTGTATCGTCGTGGTATCGTTCGCTGGCGGTACAGTTGTAATCACTGCTAGTATCTGGGAAGGTCAGAATATTGCCATGAGCTCTCAAGACTCTAGGCTCAAAATGATGTCCGATAAGATCAACAGCTTCAGCAGTCTATCAGATTTTCTCACTATTCAGACTCAGCTAAATGATTTGAA
>JAFWEB010000024.1 GCA_017515925.1 Candidatus Saccharimonadota bacterium
ATTGACGGAGTCGGCAAGCAAACGGCCGATTTTTTGAAAAAATATGGTATTTTCACGGTACGTGACCTCTTATATTTCTTGCCCCGCGACTACGAAAACTTCCAATCTACGGTGAAAATTTGCGATTTGAAGCCTGGCAAAGCAATGGTGCGCGGTAAAATCTCTGAGCTCACCACCAAAAACACTGCCAGGAAGGGTTTTCGCTTGACATATGGCAAAATAAGTGATGATACTGGTTCTATTAGGGTGGTTTGGTTCAACCAGCCATATCGCGAAAAGCAGTTTGATCCAGATAGAGAATACTATTTCACGGGGATGTATGATTTCAAAAACGGCACTTATCAGCTAACTTCGCCGTCAGCGGTATTGGTAGAGGGGGCAAAGAATTCCAAAAAGAAAAAGAACCTCGCCGAGATGGCCGAGGCGGATCTTCAGCCAATCTATAGAGCAAAAGGTTCTATGAAATCTGTCAAATTCCATCAGATTTTTGATAAAAACCGCTCTAGATTTGCCACTATTCCCGATTTGCTCCCAGGGGCTTTTTTGAATGACGAGCTAAAAGTTGAGCATCCAAATTTTGTCCACCCAGGGGCGAGGGCCGAAGCACTCTACAAGATGCATTTTCCAGAGAGTCCAGCCGAGGTGACAGAGGCCAAACAATACCTCTCTTATGAAGAAGTTTTTGAGATGCTGATTGCGGCGAATTTATCAAAGCAAGAGAACAATAAACTTCGTGCTGAAAAAATGCCATTTGTTGCTAGCAAGACCAAGAAATTAATAGCATCTTTGCCATTTAAATTGACTGATGCCCAGAGGAAGGCTACCTGGGAAATTTTACAGGATCTAGAAAAAGATACCCCGATGAACAGATTACTACAGGGTGATGTAGGCTCTGGCAAGACGGTAGTAGCGGCAATTGCGGCCTATCAGGCCATTTGTAGCGGCTATCAGGTGGCTTTGCTCGCTCCTACGGCTATTTTGGCCACTCAACACGCAGAGAGCTTACGCGAGATTCTAGAGCCTCTAGGGGTCAAAATTGCGCTACTGATTAGCTCCACCAAGCACAAAGACAAGCTAAAGCGCGAGATAGAACAGGGAAAATACGATCTCGTCATTGGTACTCATGCCATAATTACGGATGATGTCAACTTCTACTCTCTGGCATTCTGTATTATCGACGAGCAACATCGTTTTGGCGTCAATCAGAGGCAGAAATTGCTCTCCAAAACCGCCCTTAATAAGAAGAAAACAGAGGCAAAAGACAGCACGTTTTCCCTATCGCCACATCTGTTATCGATGACTGCCACCCCTATTCCTAGGTCCTTGCAATTAACGGTATTTGGTGATCTAGATTGTTCAGTTATCAATCAATTGCCAAAGGGCCGCCAGCCGATAGATACCAAAATCATCACCGAAACTCAGCAAAAAGAAGAGCTCTATCCGCAAATAATTACAGAGGTGGAGCAGGGCCATCAGGTCTATTGGATTTGCCGCACAATTGAAGATAGCCCAAATAGTGAAACAATTAGCGTGAAAAAACAATGCCTCAAATTACGCAATATCTTCCCTAATATGTCAATAGAATTTCTACATGGTCGTATGAAGGCAGCCGAAAAAGATGACATAATGGAGCGATTTGCGGCTGGAAAAATAGATATTTTGGTTTCGACAACAGTGGTAGAAGTAGGCGTAAATGTGCCAAATGCCACATTAATGGTAATCATGGATTCCGAGGATTATGGCCTGGCTCAACTTCATCAGCTCAGAGGTCGCGTTGGGCGCGGTGCGGATGCGAGCCGTTGTTATCTGATGATCGGTGCCGAAATGCGACCAACCAAGCGCCTCAAGGCGATGGAAGATTCAAATGACGGTTTCTATCTAGCCGAGATGGACTTAAAAATCCGCGGTCCAGGTGAAATTTATGGTGCTTTGCAACATGGCGAATTGAACCTACAGATTGCGAATTTGGCTGATACTAGTATGATCTCTCAGGCGGCGCGTCAGGCCAAATTAGTTGCCAAGGAGTTTGGCAAGAACCCTAATCTTATGCTAAAATATAAAGAGTTGACAAGGGGAATTGCTAGATATCAGCAATTGACAACTCTTAATTAAATTTTCTAATATGTATTCTACAGTCGGTCTACTCAAAAATGCCAAACATTCGGGTGAACTCTCTGGCACGCACCAGAGGCTTGATCGGGCTGCCAGGGCAATGTTTCGTGAAATGGCGCCAAAGGGCACTTATTTTCCTTCCACCAAAGAGATTTTGCACTTTGAGGGGAACCGTGGCCCAGATGGCCTGAAATGGAAATCGCCAGGGGCGGACGAGCCGATGCATTTTATCTTGCCAGATGATGACGATGGCAAGCTGATCCAGATGATATTAGACCATCAATTTAATCTTCGTCAAGCGTTAATCGAGAAGAACGAGGTTCGTGCGGCTTTTGAGGCGGCTTGGATGGC
>JAFWEB010000025.1 GCA_017515925.1 Candidatus Saccharimonadota bacterium
ATCTGCCGCACATATTATTTGGCAAGCAGCTCAAGATTTTCGTATTAATCCAAAAGTCTTGATCGTCTTGCTAGAAAAAGAGCAGGGACTCGTGACTGACACTTGGCCAAATTTCGATCTTCAATATCGTTCTGCCACTGGCTATGGTTGCCCAGATACTGCCGTGTGTGATTCGCAATATTATGGATTTAGAAACCAGGTCAGAAGTGCTGCAGAATTTTATCGCATCATTCTAGACAACGGTTCTCGCTATTATCCATTGGGTGAAAATTATATTAAATATAATCCAGAAGGAGCTTGTGGCGGTTCAGTAGTTAATATTCAAAACCGTGCTACATCAGCCCTTTATCAGTACACGCCATACCAGCCAAGGCCAGAAGTCTTAAATGCAACCCCTGGTACTTCGATTCCTTGTGGCGCTCACGGTAACAGCAATTTTTATTATTACTATACTAAATGGTTTGGCGATACGCATATTTCCGTGTCTAGCGTCTATCTGCCAGAAAGTGACGATATAGCAATCAAAACTCAAGGTGGGCTATATCTAGCACCAGAATCAAATGCGCAGGGTGCGAGGATTAAACTATCAAACAATGCTGCTGGATATCGTTTTGAGAGGAAAGGCGACTATTACGTCATCCGCCATGTTGCGTCGAATTTAGTATTAGACGTAGTTGGTGGCGAAGTAAAAAACGGTACGCAAATTCAACTCTATGAGTTTAATGATTCTTGTGCACAGAAATGGTACCTAGACGTTAATGGAGAAAACTACACGATTAGATCGGTTTGTTCTAATAAAGCAATTGATATCCCAGATGCGAGAGTGACTGCGACTGGACTTGCCATTCAAATTTATGATGCCAATAATTCGAAGGCTCAATCCCTTGTAATGAGTGATCTGGCACCAGCACTGATAGAAGAAGGTATTTATGCACTTAGTACCACTGGTGGGTTAGTATTGGATGCTAAAGGTGGATTAGTCGACAATGGTACCAGGCTTCAGATCTATAACGCTAATTACGAACGTGGACAGTTGTATCAAATGAGTAGAACTCAGGATGGCTTATACGTGATTAAAAATTCTGCTTCTGGTAGAGTCGTGGATGTGGTTGGTGGTAGAAAAGACGATGGTACAGAATTGCAACTATATGATTATAACGGTTCTTGTGCCCAGAAGTGGATTGCAGAAAAAAGTGGGAACGGGTTTGTATTCTTGTCTTCATGTACGAAGAAGGCAATTGACGTGGCTGGTGGATTGGTAGGGACTCCAACTCAGAAGATGCAAATTTATACTGCAAATGGTACAGCTGCACAAGTTTTGATTCCAACAAAATATCAGGAAAAACCGAAAGAAGAGAAAGAAAGTTTAGACGACGAATATACTATTACGTCTGCAGTGAACAAAAAATATGCGATTGATATTACTAATGGCGTAGCGGCGGCCAAAGATGGTACAAATATTCAAGTTTGGGATAAAAATGATACCGATGCGCAAAAATTTAGAATCATAGACAACGGCGACCAGACATATACGATTAAGAATACAAAAACAAACCGTGTATTGGATGTGAGTGGTGGCATAGCAGAATCAGGTACTAATATTCAGCTATACACGGGTAATTCTACCTGTGCCCAAAAATGGTATCTAAAAAAATATGATGATGGATCCTATCAGATTACATCTGCCTGTGCGCCAAGCGTCCTTGATCTTTCTGGCGGCGTAGCAAAAAATGGTGGTAATATCCAACTTTGGTCTCCTAATGAGACAAAAGCCCAAAAGTGGTTTTTCAATAAAGTTTAATACCTTATATGGTATAATAGAACAATATGAAGGACCGTGTAGAAAATTTTTTTGTGACACTGTACCGTGGGTCTAAATCCGTTTGGAGAAAATACCATTTTTTGGTTCCACCACGACTTTGGAAGAAATATATTAAGCTCTTACTTGGAATAAGGCCGATGGACCATTTTTATGACCCGATGGATAAAAAAGATTATCAAGCGTGGATAGAGGAAAAAGACGCAGAAGGTATTGAGAAAAAGGTAGCACTAAAATATAAACCCCTTATTTCTGTAGTGATTCCGGTCTATAATGCAGATCCAAAATTCTTAAGAGAATGTTTGGACTCAGTTTTAGCACAAAGTTATAAGAATTTTGAAATTTGTCTTGCCGACGACGCATCCACTTCGGTCGAAACAAAAGCAGTGCTAAAGGAATACGAGAAGAATAAAAAAATCAAAATTGTCTACCGCAAGAAAAATGGCCATATTTCTAAAGCTACAAACAGTGCTCTGAAACTAGCCAAGGGTGAATTTGTGGCATTGATGGATAATGACGATGTGATTCCAACTGATGCATTGTATGAAGTTGTAAAGGTTCTAAACCAAGATAAAAAGATTGACATGATTTATACCGATGAGGATAAGTTGGACGAAGAAGGGAACCGTTGTTATCCAAATTTCAAGCCAGATTATGCGCCAGATACTTTTATGAGCGTCAATTATATTTCTCACCTTGGTGTGCTTAGAAGATCCATCATTAACAAAATTGGTGGTTTCCGAGAAGGATTTGAGGGTGCTCAGGATTATGATTTGTATTTGAGGTTTTTCGAGCAAACAGATAGAATTTATCACATTCCAAAAATTCTCTATCGTTGGCGTATGACAGAGGGTTCTACTGCAAAGAATATTTCTAAAAAAGATTACGCGTTGGAGCGAGGAAAGAAAGCACTGGAAGATGCATTAAAACGCAGGAAAATCAAAGGAAAAGTTAATATCGCAAAAAACTGTCCATACTACATTGTAGATTATGCTGTGACTGGTAATCCAAAAGCTACTATTATTATTCCAACAAGAGATATGGCCGAAGTGACAGAAATGTGCCTGAAATCAGTTTTTGAGAAAACCACATATAAAAATTATGAAGTGATTCTAGTGAACAATGGAAGTGAAAAACAAGAAACATTTGATTTGTTTAATAAATACCAGAAAAAATACAAAAATTTTAGAGTGCTAGATGCGAACTTTGAGTTTAATTATTCTAGACTTAACAACTATGCAGCTAAGGAATCGAAATCAGATTACATTGTCTTATTGAATAATGATATAGAAGTAATTGATCCAGATTGGCTGACAAAGATGCTAGGCTATGCAGAACAAAAGCATGTCGGTGCAGTAGGTGCTAAGCTGTTATACCCAAATGATACAGTTCAGCACTCTGGAGTAGTTCTAGGTGTAGGAGTAGCGTCGCATCTATATTGTGGAATTCAGAGGGATGTAGTAGCTTGGTGTGGTCAACTTGCAGTCCCGCAAAATTATAGTGCCATTACCGGTGCCTGTCTAGTAGTTAGCAGAAAGAAATGGAATGAAGTTGGTGGCCTAGAAGAGGACCTAAAAGTTGCGTATAACGATATTGATTTTAATATCAAACTGCTAGAAAAAGGATATTATAATGTCTGTCTTGCCAATGTCGAATTGTATCATCATGAATCTATCTCTCGTGGTTCAGATACTTCCGGTGAAAAGAAAGTTCGTTTTGATACGGAGCAAGAGTATATGTGGAATAAATGGGAAAAACAACTAAGAAATGACGCATTTCTGAACTCTAATTTAACTAGAAAAACAGCTAGCTATTTGCTAGACAGAAAAGACAAGGGCAAAGAGAATAAATAACGCTTTTATGGTATAATATAGATATGCTAAAGAAGCATATTAAACAGAGATTTCGTGGCCTTTACAGTATCGGAAGGTCAGTTCGTGATACAGCTAAGAATAATAAGAAATTAAAGGCTTCTGAAGCTCTATATACTGCTTCTCACACGCAAAATGTAGCAGTTGACTATCCAATCAAAACTATAGTTGTGGATGGTGGTCCGAAACGCTTGAATCTAATTTTTGATAAGTTTAATTGCGACTCAATTAAAGACCACGAAAAAGCATCTTTTCTGGCAACAGGAATTCTGTTTGCAGAAGAGGAAGGCTACGTACTCAGAATCATTTCCAGAAATTGCCTTGCAGATGCTAAGGCTTTTGTTGAGTTTGAGAAAGTTAAAAAAAT
>JAFWEB010000026.1 GCA_017515925.1 Candidatus Saccharimonadota bacterium
ATTTCTGGAAAGAGCTATGTACTCGGTGCACCAGAGTTTATTTTGAGAGATGATTTTGACAAATTCCGTAAACAGATAGAAAAATACACCAAAAAAGGATTCCGCGTATTAATCTTTGCGCGATATGGCGGTAAATTGGATGGAAAAAAGCTCACCAAAACTGCTTCGCCTCTTGCAATCATCACATTGATGAATCCAGTACGCGAAAACGCCCCAGAGACATTCCGTTATTTCGCCGAGCAAGGCGTAAAGATAATGGTAATTTCCGGCGATAGCCCACTCACAGTATCAGAGGTAGCACGCCAAGCTGGAATTGAAAACGCCGGAAAGTACATTGACGCCAGAAATCTAAAATCCGATAAAGATTATACCGCGGCAGTAGAAAATTACACTGTGTTTGGCCGCGTGCTTCCAGAGCAGAAAAGAAAGCTAGTCAAAGCTCTGCAATCTCAAGGCCATACCGTAGCGATGACAGGAGATGGCGTGAACGATGTCTTGGCATTAAAAGATGCCGACTGTTCTATCGCGATGGCATCTGGTTCGGATGCTGCAGTTTCTGCTGCACAACTAGTGCTACTAGAGTCTGACTTTTCTAAAATGCCGAATGTAGTAAAAGAAGGTCGCCGAGTAGTTAATAACCTAGAGCGTTCTGGTTCACTCTTTATTGTGAAAAATATTTTCTCTTTCACGGCGGCACTTTTTGCTATTATCCTGGGGTTCCGTTTCCCTCTCTTTCCCTCCCAGATGCAGATGGTGACACTTTGGATCATTGGCGTCCCATCTTTCTTCCTCTCTCAAATGCCAAATGAAGATCTGATCAAGGGGCATTTCATCACTAATATCCTGAAGAAAGCTATCCCGGGCGGATTAACCAATGTCACCGTAGTGCTATGTACATATCTGTTTTGCAATATTTTCGATGTGCCAAAGGAGCAAATTTTTACGGCTTGCACCATTGCATTTTCTATCGTGGGAATGGTCTATCTGTATGTAGTCTGTCGACCACTCAATCTCTACCGCGGAATCGTCTGGGGTGGTTGTCTAGGTGGAATTATCATCTGCTTTACCGTGTTTCACTGGTTTTTCCAACTAACAGAGAATCCATCATATCTAGTAATCCTGGTCCCTGCTATTGCGGGGCTAACCTCTCCGCTGCTTCTCAGATTATTTACTTTGCTCGATGAAAAATGGGGCTTTGTACGCAAAAAGTTCGAAAAATCTACTATGTAGAGCCACTCCAACTAGGCTTGTTTTTAGTGTTATTCAGATTTATAATAGAGTGATAAAACATAAGGAGAATAAAATGTGTACAGGTATCCGTTTTTGTGATGACAAAGGCAATATGTTTTTTGGAAGAAACTTGGACTGGTCAGTGGGCTACGGTCAAAAAGTAGTTTACGCTCCAAAAGGATACCAGTACCGCTCCGAATTCTTGGGCGATATTACTCCAAAACACGCCGTAATCGGCATGGCAATTATTGAGGACAACAAGCCACTCTACTTTGATTGCGGGAACGAAGCAGGCCTAGCTATTGCTGGTCTAAACTTCCCTGGATATGCTCAGTATGCTACCAAAGAGATTGATGGCAAGACTAATGTCTCTGCTTATGAATTCCCTCTCTGGGTAGCTATGAATTTCTCCTCTGTAGACGAAGCCGAAAAAGCCCTAACTAATGTAGCTATTGTCGACAAACCAATCAATGACAAATTCCCTTCATCTCTGCTCCACTGGATTATTGGTGATGGCAAGCGTAGCATTGTAGTGGAATATACTAGCGTTGGTATGCAGATTTTCAATGACGCAGTGGATGTCCTCACAAATCAGCCAGGTTTTGGTTGGCACAAAGAGAATTTGCGTAATTACATGAACCTCAGCAATCCTCAGCCAGAAAAAGTCACTTGGGGCGAGGCCGATCTAAAACCATTTGGCTCTGGTTCAATGATGCGAGGACTTCCTGGTGATTATTATTCTCCTTCTCGCTTTATCCGTGTCGCATACCTCAATACTCACTATCCTGTCAAATCTACCGAGGAAGAAAATGTGGCTAGAATGTTCCATACTCTAGCCGGAGTTGCCATGATTGATGGCGCCGCCGCTATGGCTAGTGGTGATTTTGA
>JAFWEB010000027.1 GCA_017515925.1 Candidatus Saccharimonadota bacterium
AGTCTGATCTACTGGACACCACCACTGATAGCTCTCTTTGCGATAAGCCAAGCCTTTTTTATAAAGCTGCAAGAAACACCACTGAGTCCAGCGATAATACTCTGGATCGGAAGTATTAATCTCGCGTGACCAGTCAATTGCATAGCCTAGACGCTTCAATTGTTTGCGGAAATTAGCAATATTAGTCTTGGTGGCTTCTTGAGGGGAAATACCGGTCTTGATAGCATAATTTTCGGCTGGCAGGCCAAAAGTATCATAACCAAATGGACGGAGGACATTCATTTCTTGCTGCGTATAAAAACGCGCTAGGACATCTACGATGGTAAAATTGCGCACATGCCCAACATGTAGACCAGCGCCAGATGGATATGGAAACATTTCTGCAAGAAAAACTTTTGGAGTTTTAAGGTCTTTTGGCAAATCTTTGCCCTCGGGAGCGGCACGAAAAGTCTGCTCTTTTTCCCATTTTGCTTGCCATTTTTTCTCTATTTCTTGCGGATTATATCTGTCCATTTTGTCCTCTTTTTCTATATTGTGATATTATACTATAATTTGACAAAATCAGCAAAAGATTACGATTCGTTTTCCTGGCTCTCGGCTGAGTCGATTTTCCAAACCTTATCCTTCAACTTTTGACGCGATTCAATTTCCCATTCTTTTTGACGGTAAGCCTCGTCCAGCCCCTTTAGACTAGCAAAAGGCATGAACTGCTTGGCCCGCTGAGAAATAGGCATCTTTCCAAAATTACTCGACATTTGCTTGGTGTCCTCCGATCATATTATTGCGTGCGCGGGTAGTACCGGCATCTTCTAGATCTTCTGCCGTCATGATGGCCGATTTTCCGTGTTTATCGCGAATTTTCAAAATAGCTTTTTCGATTCTCTCGTTCTCGTCTTCCTTTTCTTGTGCCTCTTTCTCCTCTGGGAATAATTCTTTGAACATATCTTTTTGCCCGGCCGCTTTGGCATTTTTATCTGTTAATTTGTTCAAATTGATATAGATTCGGCGATACATTTTGCTACTATCTACGATTTTGTCAAACAAATCAGAAATCACCTTTACAGCGTCACCTAAAAGTGGCGCCGAGCCGGATAGATAATTCTCGGCTTTTCTCAAATCGTGCTCGTTCATCGTCGCAATTTTATCTTTGTAGCTTGGCACAACTACCAGCGTAACAGAGGTAGCGACTTTGCCCTCACGCGCACATCTGAGCATCACTTCGCGCATCATTTCGCGCACCACTAGGCCGGTTTCTTCCGCTTTGTAATCCCGCGGCAAAACCTGCCCCAGAGAGATGCTGCTGTCTTTTGGTTTGTATTTTTTGACATCGGCAATCGTCACCGGCTCTCTGCCCCAAGCATGGTCTATCATTAGTTCCGCATCTATCCCAAACACCCGATATAACACTTGTGGGTCGGCATTCGCGATATCCCGCATTGAAAACATTCTGTGTTCGGCCAGGCGTTTTGCAATTCCCGGCCCTATCCGCCAAAAATCGGTAATTGGCTGATGATCCCACATCTTCTTAGCAAAATTTTCCTCTGTTAACTCACCAATAAAATCATCTGCATGCTTGGCCAAAATATCTAGTGCCACCTTTGCCAGATACATATTAGTCCCAACCCCCGCAGTTGCACGCACTCCCACCTTTTCATATACTTCGTCCATCAGGAATTTTGCCATTTCACGCGGGGTTTTGTGATAGAGTTTTAGATATGGAGTTAGGTCAATAAACGCCTCATCAACCGAATATGGATAGATATCTTCTTTGGAGATATATCCCAGATACACCCCATAAATCCTGGCCGAATAATCAATGTATTTTTGCATCCGGGGTGGCGCGATAATAGTATTTTCTAAGAGTTTATTTGGAATTTGGAACAATCGGCAACGGTTTTTGACTCCTTTTTCTTTCAGAGACGGAGAAACTGCTAAGCAAATCGTCCCCTTGGTGCGCTTGATATCTGCCACCACCAAGTCGGTTTTCATCGGATCAAGATTACGTTCTACGCATTCTACCGAGGCATAGAACGATTTTAGGTCAATACAGGCATAATACCGCTGTTTTTCCATTTAGCCCCTAAAACGCTGTTTTTAGAGCATAGAGAGCGATTCCGGCTGCTACAGAGACGTTGAAAGATTCTTTTTGCCCCACCATAGGGATTTCAATAAAGAGGTCAACTTGATCATAAAGGCTTTTGTCGATTCCTTGGACTTCTTCTCCTAAAATAAGGACTGCCTTGTCGCGCAGTCTTGATAACAGAGACGGTGAGCCAAGTGTATATTTACGGCCATCGTCAATGCGATTTTCTAGGCCGATAATCTGATAGCCTTTTTTCTTGTAAGTCTGATAGAAGAGTTTTGGATCTTCGCACCAGCGCATATCTACCAATTTTTCTGCACCCAGAGCAGTTTTTTCGATCTGGCGCTCAATTTTATCAGATATGTGTGGCAAAGCATTTGGATCCAATGCACAAGGTGTGTAGCCCGAACAGACTACTCGTTTTATCCCTAATCCCTCAGCCGTTCTAAGAATAGCACCCACATTGTAGACTGAACGGATATTGTGTAGAGATAACACTATTTCCATACCCTGATTATAACACGTTCAAAAAA